>JBEIVK010000021.1:0-16090 GCA_040373935.1 Alphaproteobacteria bacterium | reverse complement strand
CCGCTGCCGCTGCCGCTGCCCTGGGCGGCGATCCCGGTCGGCCGCGGGCCTCGGAGCGGCCTGCTCGCGGTCGCCCGCGGCACCGCGCTCAAGGGCCTGGACCGCGCGGCCCGCCTCGCCGCCGCCCTGGGCGAGCCCCTCACCGTGCTCGGGGCGGGCCCGGAGGCCAGCTCCCTGGCGCCGGGCGCGCGCTTCGCCGGGGCGGCCCCCCGGGCGGAGGTCTGGGCCGCGATGGGCGCGGCCCGCGCGGTGGTGCTGCTCTCGCGGGCGGGGCCCGGCGGGCGCGGCGCGGAGGGACTGGGCCTCTGCCTCGTCGAAGCCGCGGCCTGCGGCACCCCGGCCATCGGCGCGCCCACCGGCGGCATCCCCGAGGCCGTGGGTCCGGGGCTGTTGCTCGCCGACGCGGATGCCCCCGATCTCGGCGTCGTCCAGTCCTTCCTGGCAGATCCGACGGCCGGCGCGCGGGCGCGGGCCTGGGTGGAGGCGACGCACGGCCCGGTGGCCTTCGTCGCGGCGCTGCGCGCGCGGTGGGCCGGATGAGGGTCCTGCACCTCTACCGCCCGCGCCTCCCCGGCATTCGCGCCCAGGCCATCCAGGTCGTGCACGTTTGCGAGGCCCTCGCCCGGGCGGGGCACACCGTCACGCTGCTCGCGGACCGGGGCCCCGGCGCCACCACCCCGGCGGCGGCGCTCCTGGCCCTCGGCCTCACGCCCCACCCCGGCCTGGACCTGCGCATCGCGCCGGTCACCCAGCCGGGCCTCGCCGGGCTGTGGTTTCGCGCCGCGGTCGCGGCGTGGATGGCCGGGCCGCCGGGGCTCATCCTCGCGCGGGACAAGCGGCGCCTCGTGGCGGCCGTGGGCCCGCACTGCCGACACGCCGTTGCCCTGGAGACGCACGAGCTGGACAGCGCCCTCGTCGCCGACCGCGGCGAAGACCCGGCCCCCGTGCGCGCGCTGGAGGCGGCCGCGCTCGCCCGCGCAGACCTGCTGGTCGCCAACTGCGGCGGCACCCTCGCCGCCTGGGAAGACGCCTGGGGCCCGCGGCTGCCGGCGGCGCGCGGCGTGCTCCACAACGCCATCGCCCCCAGCCGCGCCCGCCCGGTCCCCCAAGAGACGGCCCGCGTGGTGCGGGGTGCCGGGAGCCTGCGCGCCATGAAGGGCATCGGCCCTGCCTTGCGGGCGGCGGCCGACGCGGGGCTCTCGGTCGAGTGGATCGGCGGGGACGACGCCGAGCGGGCCGCCCTCGGCGCGCTCCCCGCGGCGGTGCGGCTGCTCCCGGCCTGCCCCTACCCGGCGGTGCCGGACGCCCTCGCCACGGCGCGGGTGCTGCTGGTGCCGCTGCAGGACAACCGCTTCGGGCGCGCGCTCACGAGCCCGCTCAAGATCTGGGACGCCCTGGCCACGCCGCGGCCCATCGTCGCCCCGGACCTGCCGACGCTCCGCGAAATCGCCGCGCTCACCGGCACCCCCCTGCACCTGCACCCGCCCGGAGACGCCGCCGCCCTCGCCGCGGCCGGGCGCGCCGCCGCCGCGGCACCGCCCCGGCCTGCCGTCGTCCGCACCTGGGACACGCGCCAGGCCGAGCTCGCGCGGGTCCTCGCGGCCGCGGGGGTGGCCCTGTGAGGGTCGGCTACCTGCTGCGCTACTACCCAGCCTTGACCGAGACCTTCGTGCGCAGCGAGATCGCGGGGGTGGTCGCGCGCGGGGTCGACGCCTGGATCGGCGCGCTCGGGGCGCGAGACGACGGGGCCCCCTGCGACGGGCCGGATCCGGCGCCGGTGCGGCGCATCGGGCGCCCGTGGCATGCGCGGCTCCGCGGCCCCGGAAGCGCGGCGGCCCGGCAGCTCGCCGCGTGGCAGCGGCCGAAGGACGCCGCGCGCCTCGTCGCCTTGCGCGCCGCCGCCCGCGGCACCGACCTGCTGCACGCGCACTTCGCGGGAGAAAACGCCGAGCTGGCCTGGGCGCTCCACGCCGAGACCGGACTGCCCTACACCGTGACCGTGCACGCGGTGGACCTCTTCAAGCCGCGCCCCTCGCTGGGCGCCGTCCTCGGCGCCGCCGCGGCGGTGCTCACGGTCTCTGCGTACAACCAGGCTTTGCTCGCCGCGCGCGGGGTCGAGAGCGCGGTGGTGCGCTGCGGGCCGCCCCTCGGCGCACCGCTGCCCCCGCGCGACGGCCCGGGGCTGCGCCTGCTGTTCGTCGGCCGGGACGTGCCGAAAAAAGGCCTGGACACCCTGCTCACAGCGATGGAGAGCGCCCCCGACGGGGTGAGCCTCAGCGTCGTCGGGGCCCCGGCCCGGGCCGCGGCCCTGCCCCGGGTGCGCTGGTGCGGGCCGCTGCCGCCGGCGGCGGTGCGCGCGGCCATCGACGCCCACGACCTCCTGGTCCTGCCATGCCGGCGCGCCCCCGACGGAGACCAGGACGGCGTTCCCCTCGCACTGATGGAGGCCCTCGCGCGCGGCCGCCCCGTCCTCACCACGCCGCTCTCCGGCATCCCCGAGCTGGTGGACGACGCGGTCGGCTGGCTCGTCCCCCCCGACGACCCGCGCGCGCTCGGGCAGGCCATCGCCGCCGCGCAGGACCCTGCCGCCCGCCGCAACCGCGGTGCAGCCGGTCCCGCGCAGCTTCGGGCGCGCGGCTTCACCTTGGACGCGCAGGTAGACGGCGTGCTCACGGCCTGGAGATCCGTATTCACCGCGCTTGCGCCCGCGCGCTGATGGGGCAATACTGCCAGCGGTCACGGCACTGCCTCACGGAGTCCTCATGCGCTTGTCCCTGCTCACGCTGGCCCTCGCCGCCTGCGGGTCGGACTACGACCTCACCCCCAAGGAGGAGGAAAACGGCGGCGTGGACTCCTCCGATCCCTTCAACGAAGATCCGCCCGGCCCCGACACGGCGGCCGACACCGCCGACACCGACGACGACAACAACACCGGCCCCGTCACCGACCCGCCGGTGGCCGTCTGCAACGTCGATCCGCCGACGCTGCGCCCCATCGTCGACACCGCGCGCTGGATCGGCTCGGACTCCTACGACCCGGAGGGCGGCACCATCGTCGACTACACTTGGCGCCTCACGTCCAAGCCCGCGGGCTCGTCCGCGACGATGCCCGGCGGCTCCGGCCCCATCCGCTCCCCCTTCGCCCCGGACCTCGCGGGCACCTACACGGGCGAGCTCACCGTCCGCACCCAAGACGGCCGGGTGTCGGAGCCCTGCGAGGTCAGTCTGGAGGCCATCCCGGTCGAGAACCTCTGGATCGAGATGTACTGGACGTACTCCGGCGACGACATGGATCTCCACCTCGTCGCGCCGGGCGGCACGCTGCTCTCCAACTACGACTGCTACTACGGCAACTGCGTGGGCACCTGGGGCGCCCTCGACTGGGGCGTTTTCGGCTCCACCGACGACGACCCGGCCCTGGACCTCGACGACATCCCCGGCACCGGCCCGGAGAACATCAACATCTTCGAGCCGCAGAACGGCACGTTCACCGTCTACGTGCATGACTACCCGGGCTCCGTGTACAACGGCGACAACCCCGTGACGGTCAACATCTACATCGGCGGCGCGCTGGTCTGGACGGACACCCGCTCCGTCAACCAAGAAGACCTCTACGAGCCCTTCGCCGCCATCTCCTGGCCGGCCGGCACCGTCACCTCTTTGTGAACGGCGCCCGGCCCCGCCGGTCCCCCGAGGGCCGCGGCCCGGTGCCAGCCAAGCCTTCCCCACGATCGCCCCTCGGCCCCGGCCGGGCGGGCGGTCGCACGTGAGCGGGTCTCCATGTTGAGCATGACCGGCTTCGGGCGCGGCGAGGCGTCCAATGGCGACGCCTCCGTCATCGTCGAGATGAAGAGCGTCAACAACCGCTTCCGCGACGTCAATCTCCGCCTCCCGCGCGAGTATCTGCTGCTGGAGCCGCGGGTCGCCAACCTCCTCCGAGACCGCATCTCCCGGGGGCGTCTCGATGTCTTCGTGCGGCGGAGCGCCGGGGACTCCGCGCAGGGCGTGCGGGCAGACCTCACCCTCGCGCTGCGCACCGCTGCCGCCATCCGCGAGGTCGCCGCGGCGCTCGGCCAGCCAGACGCCACGGTGCCGCTCGCCATTGTGCTGGCGCAGCCGGGGGTGCTCACCGTGTCCGACGCCGAGCCGGACGCCCTGGCCGAGTGGGCCTTGCTCGAGGCCGCCCTCGAGGCCGCGATGTCGGACTTGGAGGCCATGCGCGCCCGCGAGGGCGAGGCGCTGCGTCTCGACCTCCACCGCCACCTCGACGAGCTGTCCCGCTTGCGCGCCGAGGTCGCGGGCTTGTCCGAGGGCGCCTCCGAGCGGCAGCGCCTCCGCCTGGAAGACCGCCTGCTCCGCATGCTGGGCGACAAGCTGGACCCGACCCGTCTCATCCAGGAGGCCGCGCTGCTCGCCGACAAGGCCGACATCAGCGAAGAGCTGGCGCGGCTGCACTCGCACCTCGACCAAGCCCGTGAGGCCCTCGACGCCGCCGAGCCGGTCGGCCGCAAGCTCGAGTTCCTCGTCCAAGAGCTGCACCGCGAGATCAACACCATCGGCTCCAAGGCCAACGAGACGCCCACGAGCGCGCGGGTCGTCGAAATGAAGAGCGTGCTCGAACGCATCCGCGAGCAGGCCGCCAACGTCGAGTGAGCCGCCGCCCGCCGCCGCCGCCGCCTGCGCCGCACCCGGGCCTCGGCCCCGCGCTGGGCCACCTCGTCGCCACGGCGGATCCGGCGGCCCGCCTGGCGCGGGACCCGCTCCGCTTCGCCCGTGCCTTCTCGCGCCCAGAAGACCAGGAGCTCGCCGGGCTCTTCGCCGCGCTGCTCGCGTTCGGGCGCGTCGCCGCCTTCGGCCCCGTGCTCACGCGCGTGCTCGGCCTCGCCGCCGCCCGCGGGGGCCCCGCCGCGTGGATCGACGGCTTCTCACCGGCCGACGCGGAGGCCCTCGCGCCGCTGGTCTACCGCTGGGTGCGCGGCCCCCACCTCATCGCGCTCTGCCACGCCCTGCGCACGCTGCGCGCCCGCCACGGCAGCCTCGGCGCCGCCGCCCTGGCGCTGGACCCGCCCGGCGCCCCCACCCTCGGCCCGCTCGCGCGCGCGCTCTCGGCTGCGCTGCACGAGGCCCTGCCCACCCCGGCCCCGCGCCCGCTGAAGATGCTCCTCGGCCCGCCCGGCGGCGCGTCAGCCGGCAAGCGCTGGTGCCTCTACTTGCGCTGGATGGTGCGTCCGCCCGGCCCCGGCGCCGCCGGGGTGGACCTCGGCCTCTGGCCCCTGTCGCCGGCCCGCCTCGTCATCCCGCTGGACACCCACGTCCACCGCATCGCGCGCCTCGTCGGCCTCACCGCGCGGCCGGATCCCTCCTGGGCCACCGCGGTCGAGATCACCGGCGCCCTCGCCCGCTTCTCCCCGGAAGACCCGACCCGCTACGACTTCGCCCTCGCCCACCTGGGGATCAGCGGGGAGTGCACGAGCGCCTTTGTCCCGGCGGTCTGCGCGGCCTGCGCCTTGCGCCCCGTCTGCACCGTCCCGCCGGCGGCCCCCGCCGGTTAGGCCCCCCGCCCGCGGAGCCCTCATGTCGCTCACCCTCACCGCTTGGTCCCGCCCGGACCGCGGCGCCCTCTTCGTCGTCACCGGCGCGTCCGGCACCGGCAAGACCACGCTCGTCAAAGAGGCGCTGAAGGTCGTCCCCGGGCTCGGCTTCTCCGTCAGCGCCACCACGCGGGCGCCCCGGGCCAACGAGGTGGACGGCGTGGACTACCACTTCGTCACGCCGGCCGCCTTCGACGCCCTGGTGGCCGACGGCGCGCTGCTCGAGTGGGCCACGGTCTACGGCAACCGCTACGGCACGCTGCGCGCGCCCGTCGCCGCGGCGCTGGAGGCGGGCCAGTCCATCCTCCTCGAGATCGACCAGCACGGCGCCGCCCAGGTCCGCGCCGCCATGCCGGAGGCCGTCAGCATCTTCGTGCTGCCCCCCGCCGCCGCGGCCATCGGCGAGCGCCTGCGCGCCCGCTCCACCGACGCCCCCGAGGTGATCGCGCGCCGCGTCGCCGAGGCCGAGGCGCAGCTCCGGTGCGTCGGCGCCTTCGACTACATCGTCGTCAACGACGATCTGCCCTCCGCCCACGACCAGTTCCAGGCCGTGCTCGTGGCCACGCTCCTCCAACGCACGCGCCACGATTCCCTGGTTCGCCGCTTTACCGGCTGATTTCCGGCACCCGCAACTCCACTTGGGGGCACGATCCGGCAGGAAGGGAATGCCGTTCGGCGGCGCGGCGTCTACACTACACACCGCATGCCTCATCCCGCGCTCCGCCTGGACGACATCGTCGCCGCCATCCGCGGCTACGCCCCCAACGCCGACGTCTCGCCCGTCATCGGCGCCTACATGTTCGGCGCCCGCGCGCACCAGGGCCAGGTGCGCAAGTCCGGCGAGGACTACTGGGTCCATCCCGTCGCGGTGGCCGGCCTGCTCGCCGACATGCGCATGGACGTCGACACCATCGCCGTCGGCCTCCTCCACGACACGATGGAGGACTGCCTCGCCACCCGCGAGGCCCTCGAGGCCGAGTTCGGCGTCGAGGTGGCCGACATGGTCGAGGGCGTCACCAAAATCGGCAAGCTCGACTTCAAGAACAAGCTCGAGGCCGAAGCCGAGAACTTCCGCAAGCTCGTCCTGGCGATGGCCAAGGACATCCGCGTCATCCTCGTGAAGCTGGCCGACCGCCTGCACAACATGCGCACGATGGAGCACATGAAGCCCGACCGCCAGCGGGCCATCTCCGTCGAGACGATGGACATCTACGCCCCCATCGCCAACCGCCTCGGCTTGTCCGCCCTCAAGATGGAGCTGGAAGACCACGCCTTCCGCTACATCGAGCCCGAGATCCACGCCGAGCTGGCCGCCCGCCTGGGCGAAGGTGCCGTCGAGCGCGAGGCCTACACCACCACCACCGCCACCCGGCTCCAAGAGGCGCTCGCCGCCCGCGGGCTGCGCGCCGAGGTCAGCGGGCGCGCCAAGCACCTCGTCTCCATCCACCGCAAGATGCAGGCGAGCCAGCTCCCCTTCGAGCAGATCCACGACATCCTCGCGTTCCGCGTCTTCGTGGAGGATGCGCCCTCCTGCTACGTCGCGCTGGGCCACATCCACCAGCTCTTCCACCACATCCCGGAGCGCCTGAAGGACTACATCGCCGTCCCGAAGTCCAACGGCTACCAGTCCCTCCACACCGTCGTCATCGGCCCCGAAGGCCGGCAAATCGAGGTACAAATCCGCACGCCCGCCATGCACCGCGTGGCCGAGCTCGGCATCGCCGCCCACTGGCGCTACAAAGAGGGCCACCTCGACCTCTCCCGCGACGACCTGGACCGCATCTCCCGCCTGCGCGAGCTGTTCGAGGCCGCCCGCGAGGTGCACGACCCGGCCGAGTTCATGGCCACGGTCAAGGTGGATCTCTTCGCCGAGGAGATCTTCGTCTTCACCCCGCGCGGCGACGTCAAGTTCCTCCCCAAAGGCGCGACGGTCCTCGACTTCGCCTACGCCGTGCACACCGAGGTCGGCCACACTTGCGCCGGCGCCAAGGTCAACGGCCGCCAGGTCAGCCTCCGCCACGTCCTGCACGCCGGGGACAGCGTCGAGGTGCAGCGCCGGGCAGATCAAAAGCCCTCCCGGGACTGGCTGGAGATCGCCCGCACCGGCCGCGCGCTCTCCAAGATCCGCTGGCGCCTGCGCGAGGTCGAGCGGGACGAGGGCCGCGAGACGGGCCGCCAGCTCCTGGACAACGAGCTGCGCAAGCGCGGCTTCTCCCTCGCCAAGCTCCAAAAGTCGGGCGAGCTGCTCACCGCCGCCACGGCGCTGGGCCTCAAGCGCGACGACACCCTCTTCCTCCACCTCGCAGACGGCACGCTCCCCGTCCGCAAGGCGCTCGCCGAGCTGGTCCCCGCCGACAAGCTGGATCTTCCCGATCCCGCCGAGAAGGGCGCCTTCGCCCACCTGCTCGACAAGGTCCGCCGCCGCTCGGAATCGCCGGTCATCATCAACGGCGAGACCGACCTCCTCGTCCAGTACGCCCGCTGCTGCGGCCCGCTGCCGGGCGAGCCGGTCGTCGGCTACATCACGCGCGGGCGCGGCATCACCGTGCACGTCGCCGGCTGCCGCCAAATCCTCGGCCTCGAGCCCGAGCGCCGGGTGCCCGTCCAGTGGCACCGCGAGGCCAAGGTCAACCACACCGCCGAGCTGCGCGTCCTCTCCAGCGACACGCCCGGCATGCTCGCCGACATCGCCAACGTCTGCAAGGCGAACAGCGTCAACATCTCGCGCATGTCGGCCCACGGCGTCGACGGCACGCGCGCCGAGTTCCGCCTCGAGGTCTCCGTCGTGGACGTGGACCACCTGCAAAAGCTGGTGAAGGGCATCCAGCGCGTCAAGGGCGTGCTCAGCGTCGAGCGCCTGCGCGACGAGGCGAACGTCGCCTGACGCCCGGGCGCCGCCCCGCGGCGGGCCCATCTTCAGAGGACAGGGGAACCCAAGGTTTCCCCCGTAACCCCCCCTGCCGTCCCCCGCGCACCGCCCCGCGCGGCGGGCCCGGGCTCAGGCCCGGGGGGGCGCGCCCGCGCCGTCCCACCACAGAACAGGCGCCTCGCCCTCCGGCAAGTCCCAGGCGACCTCCCGCCCGGCGACGCGCAGCCGGCCGGCCGCCGCCCAGCGCACCACCCGCGGCAACAGCGCGTGCTCGACCGCGAGGATGCGCCGCTGGAGGGCATCGCGGGTGTCTCCCGGCCAGCGCGGCACCGCGCCTTGGGCCAGGATGGGGCCCGTGTCCACCCCGTCGTCCACGAGGTGCACCGTGCAGCCGGCCACCCACACGCCCGCCGCGTGGGCCTGGGATTGGGCATCCACACCGGGAAACGCGGGGAGCAGCGCGGGGTGGACGTTGATGACCCGCCCCGGGAAGGCCCCGAGAAAGACCGGCGTGAGCACCCGCATGAAGCCGGCGAGCACCACCCACTGCACGCCGTCGTCCCGCAAGCGCGCCACCAGCTCCGCCTCGAAGTCCGCCCGGAGGCGGCCGCGGTGCGGCACCTCCGCGGCCGGCACGCCCGCCGCCGCTGCCCGCTCCATCACGCCGGCCCCCCGGCACGTTGCACAGCACGCGCACCACGCGGGCGACGGGGGCGGCGTCCCCGTGCAAGGCCGCCGCCAACGCCGCGAAGTTGGACCCGCCCCCGCTGGCGAGCACGCCCACGCGGGCCGTCATGCGAGGTGCACGGCCTGCGCGTCGTCCGCCACGACCTCGCCCACGACGAAGCCACCCACCGCCGCCGCCGCGGCCGCCGCCTGGGCGGCCGGGACCACCGCCACCAAGCCAAGGCCGAGGTTGAACGTGTGCAGGAGGTCCGACGCGGTGAGGCCGCCGTGGGCCGCCAGGAAGTCGAACACGGGCGGCACCGGCCACGAACCGCGCACGAAGCGGGCGCCCAGCCCGGCCGGCAGCACGCGCGGCACATTGCCCGGCAGGCCCGCGCCGGTGACATGGGCGAGGGCCCGCAGGTCAAAACCGGCTTGCAAAGACCGCACCTCGGGCGTGTAAATGCGGGTGGGCCGCAGCAGCACCTCTGCGAGCGGAGCGCCGAGCCCGAAGTCCTGGCCCCAATCGAGGCCATCGCAGATGTGCCGCACCAGCGAATAGCCGTTGCTGTGCACGCCGCTGCTGGGCACGCCGACGAGGGCGTCCCCCGCCTGCACGCGCCGGCCGTCCAGCAGCGCGCTGCGCTCGACCGCGCCGACGCAGAAGCCCGCGAGGTCGTAGTGGCCGGGCGCGTACATGCCCGGCATCTCGGCGGTCTCTCCGCCGATGAGCGCGCACCCGGCGAGGCGGCAGCCGGCGGCGATGCCCTTGACGACCTCCACCGCCACGTCCGGCGCGAGCTTGCCCGTGGCGAAGTAATCGAGGAAGAACAGGGGCTCGGCGCCGGTGGTGAGCACGTCGTTGACGCACATCGCCACGAGGTCTTGGCCGATGGTGTCGTGGCGGCCCACGCGCTGGGCCACGAGCAGCTTGGTGCCGACGCCATCCGTGCCGGAGACCAGCAGCGGGTCCCGGAAGCGCCCCATCAGCGAGAACAGCGCCGCAAAGCCGCCGAAGTCCCCGATGACCCCGGGGCCCCAGGTGCTCCGAACCGCGGCCTGGATGCCGTCCACCACCGCGTCCCCCGCGGCGGTGTCCACCCCGGCGCGGGCGTACGCGTCGGGGGCGCTCATGCGCCGGAGCCGTCGCCGTCGGTGCCGTCTTCGTTGGGGGTGGTGCAGACCATGACGGCGCTCACGGCCTCTTGGCCCCCGCGGTCTCGCAGGACGGCGACCCACTCATAGGTGGTGTTGTAGGCCGGGAACACCGCGCCGTCCGGGTCGAAGTAGATGGTGACCGACAGATCTGCGGTGAAGCCCTCGCACTCCCGCACGTTGAGCGTGCCCTGCACCGGGCCGAAGGGGCTCTCGGTGGTGGCGACCGCGCCGTCCACCACCTCGTCGATGTAGAACTGGAGCTGGTAGGTGTCGAGATCGCCGTCGGCGTCGGTGCCCTCGATGTCCAGCGCGAAGGTGGCGACGGGCGTGCCCTCCTCGTAGTGCGGCTGGACGCCGGTGTTGCGGCAAGAGAACGAGGCGATCTCCGGCGCGGTGCCTTCGCAGGTGGGCAGCGGATCCGCGCCGTCGCCCGGCAGGGTGTTGACCTCCTCGCCGGTGTCGCCGCCCTTGTTGCCGCAGGCCGCCCCGAGCGCCGCCGCCAGCACCATCGCCCCACTCCACGTCCAGACCCGCGCCATGTGACCCTCCGCGCTTTCGCGCTCTTGAGGCCCACCCTATCACGGGCCCGCCGCGCCCGCCCCGCGCCGCCAGCGCCCGCGGTAGACTGCGCGCCGGAGGCCGATCCCGTGGACCTGCGCGATCTCACACCGCCCGGGCTCTACCGCGCCGCGCGAGACCAGCTCGGCAGCATCCGAAAGGTCTACCTCCGCTCCAACCGCATCGTGAAGCGCGGCGACTTCGCCCGCTACCCCGAGACGGTGCTGTTGCTCAACGGCTTTTTCCAGACCCGCAACGTCTGGGAGGTCATGGAAGACCGCCTGCGCCACGACGGCTACGGCGTGCTCAGCTTCGACCTCGGCGGCGTGCTGTGGCGCTACCAGATCCGCAGCATCGCCGAGCAGGCCGCCATCATCGCCGACAAGGTCGAGGGCATCTGCGCGCGCACCGGGCTGTCGCGCTTTCACATCGTCGGCCACTCGATGGGCGGGCTCATCGCTCGGCACTACGTCCAACACCACGGCGGGGACCGCCGGGTGAAGTCGCTCGTCACGCTCGGCACGCCCCACCACGGGACGCCGACGGCCTTCCTGGGGCTCGGGGTGACGATGGGGGGCCTGCTCTCCTCCTCGGCCCTGGAGATGCTGCCCGGCTCGTCCCTGCTGCGGCGCCTGCGGCACACGCCCTTCCCCGCGGCGATCCCGCTCACGAGCATCTACTCTCGCCACGACGTCGTCTGCCCGTGGTGGGCCAGCCGGCTCGAGCCGGGGCCGGGGGAGGGCCACCTCCAAAACCGCGAGCTGCGCCGCGTGGGACACACGGGCCTCACGCACGACGCCGGCGTCTACGCGCTGGTGCGGCAGGCCCTCGAAGACGCGAGCCGCCTGCACGCCGAGCGCGCGGCCCGCTGAGGGCGGCCACCGGCCAGGGGCGTTGCGGGGGGCGGCGAGCCCCCCGCCCCAAAGAGAAACGCCCAGAGAACCAGCGGTTGAGCCCGCGACTCAGGGCTTGGGGGCTGCCTCTTCGGCGGGGGCCGGGGTGCCGGCCTCCGGGGTGCCGGCCGCCGGCGCGCCGGCCTCCGGGGCGCTGGCGTCGAGGCAGCAGCGGAAGGACAGCGTGCCGTCGGCGTAGCCGGTGCTCTCGTCCACCGCGAAGGCGCAGCGGGAGCCGCGGGCGTTGTTGGCCCGCAATCCGCCCTTGACGAGCGCGCGGTTGCCCTTCGCGCCGGCGAGGGTGCCCGTCCATTCGCGCACGCCGCCGGAGAGGCCCCACACGCCGTACTGAGAGACGCAGGTTTGCGGCTCGCCCAGCAGGCGGGCGTCCTCGACGCCCTTGCCGCACGGGACCTCGTCGTAGGCGTCGCCATAGGCGTAGACGGTGTTGGACGGGCCTTTGCAGGCCTTTTCCCACTCGTCGTCGCTGCAGAGGCGCTTGCCGAGGGCCTGGCAGGCATCGGCGGCCTGCTGCCACGTCATGCGCGTGGTGGCGCGCTCGGGCTGGCCGTCCTTGCCCTTGAGGCGGTTCGGGAACTCGAAGCGGTCGATGAAGAAGCCATCGACGGGGACGACCTTGCTGAGGACCTCGGACTGGGAGGCGTGGCCCGTCGCGTCTTCTTGGCGGAGCCGGCCCTTCACGTAGGGGCCCTCGGGGACGTAGAGCATCTCGGGATGCGACTCGACCATCGCGTTCAGCTCGGCCTCGGTGAGCGTGCGCGACTGGGCGGCGACCTGGCGCCGGATGGTGTCGTCGGCCGCGGCGGCCTCCAGCACGGGATCCGGGGCGTCGCGGAGGGCGAACCAGCCACCCACCGCGCCGAGGATGACGACGGAGACGGCCGTGCCGGCGAGGATGCGCTTGACCGACGGGCGCTTCGGGGCGTCGTCCAAGTCGGCCGAGAAGGAGCGCTGGATGTCGGCCACCATGTCGGCCGGCGTGGGGTAGCGGTCCTCTGGCGTGGTGGCGATGGCGAGCTCGACGACGTTGTCGATGTGCTCGGGGAGGTCGCCGCGGAGCTGGGTGGGCGAGAGGTAGGTGCCCCGGGGCGGCTGGCCGACGAGCAGCTCGTAGAGCATCACGCCGATGGAGTAGACGTCGGCGGCCGGGGCGGCGTCTTGGTCGAAACCGGACAGCTCCGGCGCGAGGTACTTCGCCTCGTCGCGCCGGACGTAGCTCTCGGCGAAGATGGTGGGCGACACGACGTCCGCGATGCCCTGGTCCGTGACCTTGACGGTGCGGACCACGTTTTTGCCGCCGGGGCCCGTGTTGCGGGAGGCGACGAGGACGTTCTCGGGCTTGAGGTTGCGGTGGACGATGCCGGCGGCGTGCAGCGGCGCGAGGGCCTCGGCCACCTTGACCGCGATCTGACAGGCCTCGACCAGCGCAAAGGGGCGCGCGGCGGCCTGGTATTCGTCCATGAGCTGCCGGAGGTTCTGGCTGGGGAAGTACTCTTCGGTGAAGAAGAGATGCCCCCGGTCGTCGCCGAGCTCGCCCAGGCGCACGAGGCCATCGTGCTTCACCTCGCGGGCGCGATCGAAGGTGGCCTTGAAGCGCTCGCGGTCCCTGACGTTGGCGACCAGCCGCGGATGGATGACCTTGAGGGCGAGGTGCTTGCCCGACTGGACGCTGCGAACGAGGAAGGTGGTGCCGAGCATGCCAACGCCCAGCTCCTTCTCGATCTCGTATTTGCCGGCGAGGACATCTCCCCGGCTGGGCTTTTTCGCTTCGGACACGCGGCACTCCCGGTTCGGCGGCGCAGGCCGGCGGCAGACTATCACAGCGGGCGCGGCCCGCGCCTGCGGGGCGTCCCTTAGCGGCCGCTGCCTCGCACGAAACGCACCAACGCGAGCAGGCGACGCCCCCAGGCCGCGGGGCGCAACCGGGACGCGAGCAGGAGATGTGCCAGCAGCAGCGCCATGAGCACGCCGCCAGCCCCCGCGGCGAGCAGCCCGGCCGCGCCCAGCGCATACGGCAGGGCCGGGGCCGCGGGACCCGCGGCTTGCACCAGCAGGGCGCCACACACCGAGAGGGCGGCGGCGCACAAGGCGAGGGCGACGCGCAAGCCAGCGTGGCGGATCTCGGCGCGCAACGCGGGGGCCTCCGGGTCGGCCGCCTGGATGCGCAAGGACCCGCGCTCGAGGTCCCCCAGCACCTGGTTCATGCCGATGGGGACGTCCTTGAAGGCCGCCCGGGCGTGCTGCAGCACGCGCAGGGCCTCCAACCCGAGGCGCTCCGGGTGGAGGCGCTCGCGGATGAGGCGCTCGGCGTAGGGGCGCACCTCCGCGACGATGTCGATGTCCGGCACCAGCTCCCGGGCGATGCCGTCGAGGATGGAGGCCGTGCGGGCGAGCACGGCGTACTCCGGCACGAGGCGGATGCGAAAGCGGGCGGCGGCCTCGACGAACTCGACGAGGCTGGCGCGCTGGCCCAGCTCTTCGAGGGTGGCGCCGTGGTACTTGACCATCAGGCGCTCGACCTCGCGGGAAAAGCCTTTCAAGTCCACCCGGCCCTCGGTGGCCCCGGCGCGGGCGAGGGTGAGCGCCACGGCCTCGGCGTCCTGCGTCACCAAGCCCACGAAGAGCTGGACGATGGTCTCCTGCATTTCACCAGAAAGGCGGCCGCAAAGTCCAAAGTCAAGGAAGCCGAGGCGGCCGTCGTCCAGCACCAGCACGTTGCCCGGGTGCGGGTCCCCGTGGAAGAAGCCGTGCACGAACACTTGGTCGTAGGTGGCGGAGATCAGCTTTCGCAGCGCCTCCCGGGCCGGCTCTCCGGCACCCCGGAGGGCGCCGATGCGCCGCCCGACGAGCAGCTCGAGCACGAGCACCCGGGCCGTGGACCACTCGCGGTAGACCCGCGGGGCCGTGGCGAGGGTGGACCCGCCGAGGTGGTCCCGGAACAGCACGGCCGCCCGGGCTTCTTGGAGGAAGTCGAGCTCCTGGCGCAGCGCGGCGTCGAACTCCTGCACGATGCCGACCGGCGTGTAGAGCCCGGGGATGGCGATGCGCCCGTTGGCGAGCTGGGCGAGCGCATAGAGGATGTGAAGGTCTGAGCGGATGCGCGGCTCGATGCCCGGCCGCTGCACCTTGACCGCGACCGGGGTGCCATCGCGCAGGGTGGCCCGGTGGACCTGCGCAATGGAGGCGCTGGCGAGGGGGGCCTCGTCGAAGTCGCGGAAGCGCTCCGCCAGCGGGCCGCCCAGCTCGGCTTCGAGCTGCGCGCGCAGCTCCACCCACGGCGCGGGCGGCACGGCGTCCTGGAGGGACTCCAGCTCGTCGAGCAGCGCACGCGGCACGATGTCCGGCCGAACCGAGAGCACCTGGCCGAGCTTGACGAAGGTGGGGCCCAGCTCGACCAGCGCGTCTCGCACGCGGCGCGGCCAGGGGATCGCCGCCTGGGCGGGGCCGGCGTCCCCGGCGTCCAGGCCGAGCGGGCGCAAGAAGTGCCCGAAGCCGTGGCGGGCCAGGACGGCGGTGATCTCGCGCAGACGGGCGAGATCGGCGAGCTCAAGCGTGGCCACGCGGCGGGTCCCGGCGGAGGCCCCCTGGCCACCGGCTGCTGCGCAGGCTAACGCTTCTCCTTCCCCGTCGAGGAGCCCTCCATGGCGTCCACCTTCGTCGCGATGCAGGACCCGCTCTACCTGGTCCTGCTCGCCTTCGTCTGCTTCGGCATGGTCTGTGTGTTCGCCACCTTCGGCTTCATGATGCCGGTCGTCGGCACCGTGGTGTCCACCGTGTTCGGCGCCGTGATGGGCGAGCAAGCGGGCGCCAAGGCCCGCGGCCAGACCAGCGGCGTCGAGCTCCCGCCGGACCACCCGTCCCGTCGCTGAGCCCGCGCGTCCGGGCGGCGCTCGCCGCCGCCCTCATCGCCTTCGGGGTGCTGGCCCTCCCCCACGCGGGGTGGCTCGGCGCCCCGTTGTCGTCGGTGCTCGACAACCCCTTCACCGGCGGGCAAGGCTGGGCGGCGGCCGAGACCTCTGGCGCGCTCGCGGAGGGGCGCTGGCCCACGGCCGTCCGCTCGGTCGGCTTCCCGGGGGAGCGCCCCGCGCGTTTCCTCGGCTGGCCGGTGCTGCTCGCGGGGGTCCTCGGCGTGCCGGCTCTGGGCGCCGGGCCCTGGGCACACGCCGCCGCCTGGGCCGGCCCCGCCCTTGGCGCCGCTGCACGATTGGTTAGAGCCACAGCTGAAAGCATTTAATCAAGAGCTGAAAAGCTGGGGTGGCAAGCTAGTGGGTAATTGCATAAGAATTGCAGCTATCTTTACTTTGGCAGAAAATCCCAAAGCTCAAGAAATTACTG
>JBEIVK010000031.1:0-14207 GCA_040373935.1 Alphaproteobacteria bacterium | reverse complement strand
TCCCCGGCGGCGGCCGGCGCGTCGCCGGTGGGGCGGGACGAGGTCAGCCGGCGGGTGGCGGACGCGCTTCGCCGCCTCGGCTGAGCGCTTTCGGCGGGGCTACCGCGCCAGCGGCCGTCGTCCGCGCAGCGGCGCCGGAGGCGACCTCGCCGGTGGAGGCGGCGGCGTCCCCGGCGGCGGCCGGCGCGTCGCCGGTGGGGCGGGACGAGGTCAGCCGGCTGGTGGCGGACGCGCTTCGCCGCCTCGGCTGAGCGCTTTCGGCGGGGCTACCGCGCCAGCGGCCGGAGGGGGCGGCCCAAGGGGCCGGTGCCGGGCATCCGAAGGATGTCCGGCACGGAGCGGCGGCGCCGCGACCCCCCGGAGAGACGCGGTGCCCCGCCGGAGGCGGGGCAGGCGCCCGGGGACGCTGGCCGACCCGAGTGGGCTACTCGGTGCGGCGCGCTACTCGGTGCGGCAGGCGTCGACGAGGCCGGCGACGGTGGCCGGGCCGATCCCCTGGACGCGGTCCAAGTCTGCGCAGGACTTGAAGGCGCCGCGCGCGTCGCGGTCTGCGAGGATGGCGGCCGCTTTGGACGGGCCGATGCCCGGGAGCTTCTGGAGCTCCGAGGCGGACGCGGTGTTGATGTTGACGCCGGCGCCGCCGCTCGCGGGACGGGGGAGCAGGCGCCTCGGCGGGGGGCGCCTCGGTGGCGGGGCCGCTGGCTGCTGGGGGCGGTGCGGCGGACGGGCTGCCTTCGCCGAAGCTGACGAGGCCGGTGAGGTTGGCGAGGGTGGACGGGCCGATCCCCGGGACCTTGTCGAGATCTGACATGGCCTTGAACGGGCCGTTTGCGTTTCGGAACTCGAGGATGGCGATGGCCTTGGACGGGCCGATGCCCGGGAGCGTCTCGAGCTGGGACTGCGTGGCCGTGTTGACATCCACGGCGGCGAGCGCGAGGCGCGGCGCGAAGAGGAGCATCGCGGCGAGCAGGAGCGCGTAGAGAGCAGGACGCATCGTCATTCTCTGGGTTAGAGGTCGAAGGTGTCGGGGACGGTGCTGCGCGCCTTCAGCCGGGCGAGGCGGGCCTCGGCGGCCTCTCGCAGCGCTTGGTCGCTGCCGAGACCCACGACCAGCACCGTGCCTTCCTGGACGCCGGGCGGGAGTGCGGCGACGGGCACCTCGAAGGTGGACCCGTCGCAGTCGACGACGGCGATCCCGCTGGTGATGCGGTCGATGACCCAGGGTGCGCTCATGGCGAGGCCTGCTCCGGTGTGGCGATGACCCAGCCTTCGAGCCCGGCGATGGTGGCGGGGCCGATGCCGGGCACGGCGTCGAGATCTGCCAAGGCACGGAAGGGGCCGTTCGCCTCGCGGAAGGTGAGGATGGCCTGGGCGCGCGCGGGCCCGATGCCGGGCAGGCCGTCGAGGTCCGTGAGCGTGGCGCGGTTGAGGTCCACGGGGGCGCGGCCGGCGGGGGGACTTTTGGGCAGCGCACCAGCGGAGGGGCCGAGCGTGCCGGGAGGGCGCGCGGCGGCCGGCGCAGGGGCCTTGGACGGCGCGGGGGCCGCTGCGACCGGGCGCTCTTCGGGGGCGCTGGCGGCGACCGCCGATGCCTTGGCAACGCCGGATTCTTTCCCCACCGCCTCGATGCGCGCGGTGCGGCCGTCGCTGGTGATGCGGATGGTGCCGGAGAGGTCGGTGCGGTGGATCCGGGCGCCGGCGGCGCTGATCCGGTGCATCGCCTCCTCGGTGGGGTGGCCGTAGCGGTTGTCCACGCCTGCGGAGATGATTGCGTCTGTGGGCTTGACCGCGCGCAGGAACGAATCGGTGGTGCTGTGCGCGCTGCCGTGGTGGGCGACCTTGAGGATGCCGCAGGGGCCAAGGCCTTTTTGGACGAGGAGTTGCTCTGTCGGCTCTTCGGAGTCTCCCGTGAGCAGCAGACAGACCTCGCCGTGGGTGACGCGTGTCACCACGGAGTTGGAGTTGAGGTCCGAGCGGGTGCCGGTGAGGGCAGGGGAGTGCGGGTTCAGCACTTCGATGCGGATGCCGTCGTCGAGGTTGACGACTTGGCCTGCCAAGCCCGGCTTGTACGCCACGCCGCGCGACTCGACGAGCGACATGACGCGCGTGTACGTCGCCGTGGTGTGCGGCAGCCCGTTGTCCATGTAGACCCGCACGGGGAAGGCTTCGAGCACTTCGTCCATGCCGCCGATGTGGTCTGCGTGGGGGTGGGTGCCGATCGCGAGATCGACCTGGTTGACGCCCCGCGCCCGCAGCATCGGCACGACGTCCGGGTTGCCCGTGCCGGCGTCGATGAGGACGACCTTGCCGGCTGGCGAACGCAACAGAAGCGAGTCGCCTTGGCCGATGTCGAGGACCTCTACGGTGAAGGACCCGGCCCAGGCAGAACCGAGGGTGCAAAGCCACAGAAGCGCCGCGCGGAGCATGCCCACCTCTTGCGGCGCATCAGTCCAGGGTGTCGAACCAGACCGTACGGCGCGTGTAGTCGTAACACGCGACATAGTTGCGGCCGTTCGTGCTCAGCACCTCGTTGTGGAAGCCGAGCGCGCCGGGGATGTCGTTGACGGTGCGGTTTTGCCAGACGTCGGAGGCCAGCCAGGCGACCTTTGCGTCGTTGTTTCGGCCGTCAAAGTAGACGATGGACGGACTGCCGTTCTGGAGGAAGAGGGCGGTGTCAGCGCCCACGTGATCCCCGCTGTCCACGGTGGTGAGCGCCCAGGAGCCAGGGGCGCCGACGGCGTACTTGAGGTCCTGGTTGGTGACGTCGTGGTAGGAGATGTGGACGGAGCTGCCTTCCACGACGATGTCGGTCCACTGGCCGACGTTGCCGCCGCCCTCGCCACCGGCGTCCACCACCTCGGTGGTGTAGCCACCGGCGCCGCCCACCGCGAGCTTGAGATCGCCGTTGGCGACGTCGTGGTAGGCGATGTACTCGACGCCGCTCGAGACCGCGATGCTCGCGAACTTCCCGGTGGACGCAGGGACTTCGGGCGACGGGGCGAGCCCTTCGTCCACCACCACCCCGGCGAAGCTGCCCGTGGCCGGATTGAGGCGCGCGACGCGGAGGTGGCCCTTGCCCACATCGTGGTGGGCGACGACCGGGTTCCCGGAGGCGTCCAGCGCGATGGCGGCGTGGTAGCCGGCGTCCGGCGAGGAGCCGCCGCCCACATCGGCGATGCCCGTGGTCCAGGCGTCCTCGCCTGGCGCCTTGCGCGCGTAGCGCAGCGCCTTGTTCGTGCTGTCCTGGTAGGCCACCCAGAGCGTGCCATCGGCGGCGACCGCGAGGGAGGCGTACTTGCCGCGGTCGCCCGGGTCCAGGCCGTTTTCGTCGGCGTAGCCGTCGACCTCTTCGTGGCGCCAGGTGAGCGTGCCGTCCTCGGCGAAGGTGCCGGTGGCGAGGCCGACGCCGCTGCGCGTCTTGTCGTAGAAGGCGACCACCGGCGAACCGTCGGGCAACGCCGCCATGCTCAGCCAGGAGCCCCAGTCGTTCGTGAAGGGCGGCACGACCTCGTCGTCCGCTTCTGCCACCGGCTCGCGCGTGACGATGTTGGTCTCGTTGCAGCCGCGGCAAGCGGGCAGCAGCGCGGCGATCCCGAGGAGCAGACCCGGCGACTGGCGGAGCGGGGTGGCGAGCATTGAGGGGTTCCTTGCGGCGCAGGAGCGGATCAGTCGGTGACCCGTATCGCGTTGGTGAGCACCCAGGGGTAGGGCCTCAGCCAGGGCGTCGGGTCCTCGCCCAGGTAGTCTGCCAGATGTCGGGGCACGATGTCCACCTCCACCCGGTAGACCCCCGGCCCGTCGGCCGCGTGGACGCCGCAGCCGTCGGCCCAGGGGGCGCCATCCTTCAGCACCCGGACGGTGATCTCCGGGTCTTGGAGGTTGCGCGCGCTGCCGGCGGCGAGGCGCGGGCAGCCGACCGTCAGGCGATCGACGGGGCCAGCGCCGCCCATCTCGACGCGCGCGCCCCCGGCCGACTCCCCGCTGAAGTCGACCCCATCCGGCACGCCGAGCAGGTCGAACACGACGGCGACCCGCCCCTCGCGCAGGGCGGCCTCTGCGGCAGCGGGGCTGTCGTCGACCGCCCACACGAGGTTGGAGAACCAACGGAGCGCACGCCGGTAGCTGTCGCCGCGCTCGCCGTCCCGAAGCAAGGTCGGGAGGACGTTTTGGTGCGCGTCCGAGCCGGCAACGCCGACCGCGGGACCCTGCGCGAGCCGGGCGTCCCAACGGGCGAGGCTCGGTGTCTGCGCTTGCAAGGCGGCGAGGAAGAAGAGGTCCGGCTCGGCGGTGCCGCTGGGCGACGTGAACGGCGCGATGTCGAGCAGCCAGGAGGCCGGGTCCAGGTCGAGGTGCTCCGCGCGGATGCGGGGGTCGAACATGGCGTGGGCGTTGAAGATCTCCAGGCCGGTGGCGCCCTCGGCGAAGCGCGCGTCGAGCCATTCCGGGCTCCGGCCCTCGGTGTGCGCGATGAAGACGGCTCCCCCGGCGGCGGCGGCGGCGGCCATCGCCTCGGCGTTGTCGGCGTTGTAGAGGCGATGGTTCTCGGCGAAGTCTTCGCCGCCGCTGTGGCGGTCCAGTGCGACCGGCATGAGCTCGTCCTCGATGCCGGGCAGCAAGGTGACGCTGTGGCTGGGGCGAGCCGGCGCGCACGAGAAGCGGAGGGCGACCGCCGCGCCGGCGCTGTCCCGGATGAGGGTGTCGCCGGGGCGCGGGTGAAGCTGCGCCTCGAAGGGCTGCCACGCCGCGTGGTCCGGGTGGTTGGTGAGGAAGGCGACGTCGACCGCCGCCGCGCAGAGGCCAGCGCGGAGGTCGTCGAGGCAGGAGGGGTCCGGAACGCCGTCGATCAGCGGCGCGCCGTCACAAGCGTCGTGGGACCACGCGCTGTGGAGGTGAACGATGGTGCGGAGCGGAACGCGCCCGCGCTGGGGTGCGAGGGCGTCGGCGTAGCGCGGCGCGTCGGCCGACCAGGGGACCGCAACCGGGCCTGGGGCGGGGGAGGCGCTGTCTTCCGCCGGCGGGCGCTGGCAGGCGAGCAGGAAGAGCGCCGTGGCGGCCTTGCAGGGGGTGCTCGGGCTCAATATCGGCATGGGACGCTCCCGTAGCTCAGTTGGATAGAGCGGTAGTTTCCTAAACTGCAGGCCACAGGTTCGATCCCTGTCGGGGGCGCTGATTCCCTTCGGTTCGCGGGCTCGACGATCGGGGTCGCCTCCCGTGATGCTCTGCTACGCGGGCCCGCCCCCGAGCGCCAACCCTGGAATGCGCCCGGACGCCGCGCGTCAGGGGCGCCCGGCTGCGGCCTTGGGTTCTTCCACCCCGGACGGGCGGGCCGCCACGGCTTCGAGCAGCGGATCGGGGTGGCAAAGGCGCTGCTGCGCACCGGTGGACTTGGCGCTGCCCGTCTGGAGCTAGAAGCCCGACGACAGAGCCGGCCGCGCGCATCGTGGCCAAGGCGAGGTCTCCCCTGTACAGCGTGAGCGGGCCCCTCTGGGCCTTCCCGGGTGCGCGGCCGCATGCGCGCCTCCAGACCGGGCGGCAATCCGCCGTGGCTCCCGGTGCCTCCACGCCTGCCGCGCGATGCGCGAACGCGGCGACGCCGGCGGGCACCAGGGGAGCGCCGGGGCGCCGGGCCTGGGGCCGGCCGCGGACCGGCCAGCGATCGCCCCTTGCGCATCTGCCGCTGCCACCATACGGTGTTTGGGCTGGCGGCGGACGTCGCCAACGGGTGCCGAGAGGCAGTCCCGGTCCACTGCGGGGTGGAGCAGTCCGGTAGCTCGTCGGGCTCATAACCCGAAGGTCGTAGGTTCAAATCCTGCCCCCGCATCCACTTCGTTCATCCACTCCTGCGGGGTGGAGCAGTCCGGTAGCTCGTCGGGCTCATAACCCGAAGGTCGTAGGTTCAAATCCTGCCCCCGCATCCATCTCATCGGGCCGTGGTCTCCACGGCCCGGTGTTCGTTTTGGCGCTCATCGGCCGGGTCCTTGGCGCCTCGTCAGGGCTCGGAACGGAACAAAGAACAGGCCACCGGCCTTTCGCGGGCGGGCGGCCTCGGCGGACCCGTGCGGGCGCAACGGCTCAGTTGTCGCGGTCTCGGCGCTCCAACTGCTCAGCCTGCGTCTTGCAGTCGATGCAGACCGTCGCGACCGGCCGGACCTTCAGCCGCTTGAACCCGATGGGGCCGCCGCAGGTCTCGCACGTGCCGTACTCGCCTTCCTCGATGCGCTTGAGGGCGAGCTGGAGCTTGCGGAGCATCAGCCGCTCCCGCCCGGCGAGGCGGAGGCTGAAGTCTCGGTCCGACTCGTTGGAGGCGACGTCGATCGTGTCCGCGTCGGTCTCGCGGTCGGCGACGAGGTGGGACACAGTGTCCCGGGTCTGCTCCAGCACCGCGCGCGACTGCTCCAGCAGGACCGTCCGCAGCTCGCGCACCTCGTCGGGGCTCAGGTACTCGTCGGGAGGGAGCTTGGTCTCGGTGTCCTGGGCCATTGGCGCCTCCTGGTGGTGCGCAGTGGGTGGCACTGGTCGCGTGTCGGACGAACGGTGCCTGACCTTGAAGCGGGCGGAGTATTGTCACCGCGGCGTGGTTTGTAAAGGCCCCCGACGCACCACGCCCACGACAATCCCGAGGACGCGCCTGCGAAGGGCCGCGCAGGTCGGTTAGTCCGCGACCATGACGACCAGACGCTCCCTCCTCGCCGCGATGCCGCGCCTCGGCGCGCTCCTGACGGTGGCCGCTTGCGACGCCGAGAAGTCGGGGGGCGATACCGGCGCCGGCCCGTCCCCGCGGCGCGATCCGGAGCCGCCGCGCTGGGTGCCGGAGGGTGCGGAGGAGGACGACACACGGTTCCGGCATGGCGTGCAGGCCGGCGATGCCACCCCCGCGGGCGTCGTGCTGAGCGTGTGGACCACCGCCACTCGGGTTCGCTTGCGGCTCGCGCGG
This sequence comes from Alphaproteobacteria bacterium, assembly GCA_040373935.1. Taxonomy (GTDB): domain Bacteria; phylum Myxococcota_A; class UBA796; order UBA796; family UBA2385; genus JBEIVK01. The sequence goes on along the minus strand of JBEIVK010000031.1, from coordinate 7,273 downwards.
GCGCGCGGCGACCAAGGCTGGGAGGAGCTCTCCGCCGTGGCGGGGCTCACGGTCGTGGACGGCGCGGTGGCGCTTCCTCTCGACGGCCTGGACCCGGACACCGCCTACAACTTTTGCTTCGAAGACGAAGACGGCGGCGGCCGGAGTCGGGTGGGGCGCTTCCGGACCGCCGTCGCGCCCGGCTCGGACCGCGTCGTCGTCTTCGGGGCAACCTCTTGTCTCGGAGGAAACGAGCCCTTTCCATCCCTGTTCTTTGCCGCCGACGAGTCCCTCGACTTTTTCTGCCTGCTCGGCGACACGGTCTACGCAGATGGGTCTCGCACGGTCGACGACTACCGCAGCTTCTACGGGCGGGTCTTGCGCACAGACGGCTTCGCGGCCGTCGCCGCGAGCACCTCGGTCATCGCGACCTGGGACGACCACGAGGTCGACAACAACTGGGAGCGCGCCAGCCTCGCGGTCGGCCAGTTCGACGCGGCCATCGAGTCCTTTCGGCGGGCGCTCCCGCAGGGCGTGGGCCCTGGCGGGACCGGCATCTGGCGCAGCGTGCGTTGGGGGGACACCCTCGAGGTCTTCGTCTTGGACTGTCGCGGCGAGCGCGGCGGCGGCCTGTACGTCTCCGTCGAGCAGATGGAGTGGTTGAAGGCCGGTCTTCGCGCCAGCGCGGCCCGCTTCAAGATCATCCTCAACAGCGTCCCCATCACCGACCTCTCCGCCATCTTTGGGGTGGCGCTCGCGGAGGACCGCTGGCAGGGCTACCCCGCGCAGCGCGATGAGATCCTCGGCGCCATCGAGGACGACGGCATCACGGGCGTTCTCTGGGTGGCCGGCGACGTCCACTATGCCCAGGTGGGCCTCATCGATCCGGCGGGTGGGCGCGCCGCAGCGCGCTGGGAGGTCTTCTGCGGTCCGGGCGGCAGCTTTCCCAACCCAGGGGCGGACCTGTTCATCGGGGATGCCCAGTACCCGTTCCTGTCGACCGCGTGGAACTGGTGCCGCTTCACTTGCGACCCGCGCGCCGGGACGGTGCGCGTCGAGCACATCGGCGACGACGGCTTGCCGCTCTCCGACTTCACGCTCACGCCCTGAGTCCACCGCCGACGCCCCCAGCGTCGCGGGAGCGGCCGCTGCGCGGTGGCGCGCGCCGGTCTGTCGGCTCGCCAAGCCGCCGTCTTCGCTGCCCCGCGGCCCCGGCGCGGCGCTTGCGCTCCGTCGGTGCCCCATTGTGGGTGGTTGTGCGCGTTGCTCCGATGGACCTTGGTTCCGCCGCGGGCTGGCACCCGCGGCCCGCCTCGTCGCCCCCGCCCTGTCGCCGCCGTTCCACGGCAGCGCCCCGCAGCGTCCGGTGGGTGGCCGATCGCGCCGGGGCCGCCAACCGGCGCGCGCCGCGATACGGCGGCAGCGTGGAATCGATCGCGTTCTCTTTCCCTGTCCTTGGTGTCCCCGTGCGGGTCACCTCGTCGTCATTGCTCTACCTGGCGCTCATGATGGCGATTCAGGTCGGGTCATCCTTGGACGGCGCCGCGGTCGCCGGAGCGCTGCTGTTCGGCGTCGTCATCTTCGTGTCGGTGCTCATCCATGAGCTCGGCCACGCCGTGTCGGCCCGCCGTTTCGGCCTCCAGCCGCGCGAGATCATCCTGCATGCCTTCGGAGGCGTCTGCGTGTTCGGGCGCCGCCCCGGCCCGCTCGCGGGAGTGGTGACGTCCTTCGCCGGCCCGCTCGCGGGCTTCGTGCTCGCCGCGGTGTCCTTCGGCGGCCTGCTCGCGTTGGAGGCTGCGGCCCCGTCCGGTGGCCTCGCTGGCCCGCGGATGCTCCTGAACTACTTCGTGCTGGTCAACGTCTTCCTGTCGGCGTTCAACCTGCTCCCCGTGCACCCGCTCGACGGCGGCGCCATGTTGGCCCACGGGTTGCTGGCGTTCCTCCCGCCGGTTCGGGCCTGGGCGGCGGTGTACTGGACGGGCATGGTCGTGGGCATCCCGGCGGCGGTCGCGGCCTGGATGGCAGGCTTTCGTTTCATGGCGATCCTCCTCGCCTTTACTTTGTTCCAGAACTTCCAGCGCCGTCCCTGAGCGGCGCATCGGGGCGCTGATGCCGACACTTCGTCGTTTCGTGATGGCCGCGTGCAGTCCGCGGCAGGCTTGGACCGCGCTCACCACCGGCGATGGCTTGGCCGGGTGGTGGTGCGACAGCGCACGCATCGATCCGCGCGAGGGTGGGCGCGTGGTGCTGGCCTTCGTCGAGGACGACCCGGAGGCCCCCGCGGAGGCCCGTGCCACGCTCCACACCTTCCGCCCCACGTCGCACATCGAGCTCGCCTTCGATCGCGGCGGCTCCGGCCCTTTGCGGGGCCACCGCTACGCGTTCCAACTGGCGCGCGACGGCCAGGAGACGCGCATCACCGCCACGCTCACCCTGCCAGAGCCGGCCGAAGGGGAGGACGCCGAGGCGACTCGCGCGACGGCGGACAAGGACCTCCTGCGGAGCCTTCGTGCGCTGCAAGAGATGCTCGACGGCGACGCGTCCGCCTGAGCCGCCGCGTCAGGCCGGGCGCGGCGACCAGCGCACCCGCACCGCGAACTGCCCCTCGTTGGCGTTCCGTGCGATGGAGACGACGGCGTTGCCGTCGATGCGAACCGTGAACGACAGCTCGACCTCGGCGCCGCCAGCCCCGGCGCCGGCCCCCACCGCGGCGAGCGCCTCCGCGGCGGCGATGGCGGTGGTGGCGACGTGCCGCAGGGCGTCGTCGGGGTGGAAGGCGTCTGGGAGCATCCCCTTGTCCACGCTGCCCACGGCCTCGGCGTCGATGAGGATCGTGGTGGTGGGGGAAAGCCTGCTTTCCAGAAGCATGATCTAGCTCTCGTCGCCTGCGTCGGCGGCGCCCGGGCGCTTGAGGCGCGCCATCACGACCTTCGCAGACGGGTTGGCCTTGCCGGGGCGGGCATAGTCGGTGCGCGCTTCGGGCTCGGGCGCGGCGTCGCTGTGCTCTCCCGACAGGCGGGCGAGCAGTGCGTGAATCTGACCCTTGATGGTGCTTCTCAGACCCATGGCCGCCTCGGGACGGGGATGACGGGCCCCCGCGCTCGGGTTGTGTGGTATCACGAGCAGCGAGGTCGAACGATTGCCATGCACGGTCCGGTCACATTGGAGCAGGTGATCCGCTTTCTGCTCGAGACGCCGCTTTTCGAGGGGCTCGGGCCCGCCGAGCTCGCCGACGTCGTGAGCATCATGCAGGTGCAGCGCCTTCGCGATGGGCAGACGGTCTTCACCGAGGGCGACGAGGGCGACGCTTGGTACGTCGTCTATGAGGGGGGCGGCATCGTCACCAAGGACGCTGGCTTCGGGCCGCCGCGGGTGATCGCCTCCCTGGAGCCGCGCGGCATCTTCGGAGAGATGTCCATCCTGGACGGCAGCCGGCGCTCGGCGTCGGTGCAGGCCCGCGGCGAGACAACCCTCTTCCGGTTCCGCCGCGAAGACTTCGATGAGCTTCTCGGCCAGGAGACGGTCGCGGCCTACAAGCTCGTCCACGCGATGGCCCGCCTCCTCTGCGACCGCCAGCGTCGGCTGCTCGCGCAGCTCGCCGAGACGATCGAAGCCCAGAGCCCGGAGCAGAAGGTCAACCTGCGGGAGCGCCTCGGCGGCATCCTCGACCAGTCCTCGCTCTCCGACTGACCCATGGCGGAGGCGCTCGCCCCTGCCCTTGTCGGCCTCGGCCTCGCGCTCTTTCCCGCCGATGCCCCAGAGGCCTTCGCCGCCCAGGCCACCCGCGCGGGCGCGCTGCCCGCTGCGCGCATCGCTGCGTGCGCGCCCTTCGGCGAGGACCTCGCGCGGTGCCTCACGGTGCAGGACGCCGGCCAACGGCGCATCGCCCACGGGGGTGACCTCGCTGCGCGGGGCCTCTCCCGGTCCGAGGCCGAGCAGCGCTTGGCGGCAGCGCGGCTCTCCGAAGCCCTGGCCGGCCTGCGGCCCGCGGCACACCCCGATGTGGCCGGCCCCTTCTTTGCCCGCGCAGAGGGGGACGGCTTGGATGGGCTGCTCACCCTGGACGCCGCGGCCGTGGTGTCGCGGGTGGGTGCGCCGTTGCGCATCGCGTTCCCCACGCGCAACACCATCCTCGCGTGGCCGGGCGGCGACGCCGCCCGGGACCATCTCCTCGCCGCAGCGGCGCGCGCCGCTTGGGAGCAGGACCCGCTCTTCGCGTCGCCGCGGGTCTACACGTGGACGGGCGACGAGTGGGCGGTCTGGGGCGAGGTCAAGCCGTCGGGAACACGATAGCGGGCGAGGGGAGGTGGCCATGGGCGTCCTGCGGGATCTCGCGCGGAAGGTCGTGGGGCGGGTGGCCCGCCGGGTCGCGCGCGCGGAGCTGTTCGAGCAGCCGGGCGAGCGCCCGCCGGCCCCGCCGCTGGCCCCCGGCGCGTCCCCCGCGCCGCCGCTGGCCCCCGCCGCGCCACCGCCCGCCAGCGCTGCGCCGGCGCCGCGCCCCACGGCGCGCTTCGCATCCGTGGAAGACATCGCCGCCGCCCAAGCCAAGGGGCCGCTGCTCGTCAACCACTGGGCGACCTGGTGCATCCCTTGCGTTGAGGAGTTTCCGGCGTTGCTGGAGCTTTTCGGTCGTTACGGCGCCCGGCTCCCCGTGCTTGGCGTGTCGTGGGACCTCTTCGATCCGCGCGGCGACGCCGAGGACATCCGCGAGCACGTCGAGAACTTCGCGGCGGGGCACGGGCTCGGTTGGCCCTCGCTCGTCGTGCCGGAAGGGACGGAGGCGGACGCGCTCTTTGCAGCGTTGGGCCTCGATTTCCACCAGGTTCCGCAGACGCTTCTCATCGACGGAGACGGTCGGGTCGTGCATCAGGTCCACGGCGCACTGACGCCGGCGACGGCGGGCGAGCTGTCGGCGGCCATCGAGCGCTTGCTCGCATGAGCGCGGCGTCCCGTCTGGCGGGGGCCTGCGTCCTGGTCGTGTTGGCCGCGTGCCGGCCGCCTCCCGCCCCGGCCGCGGCCTCGTTGGAGCCCGGGCGCTTTCTCCTCGCGCACACCAACGACATTCACACCTACTTTTTGCCCAACCCGGCGCCGTGGTTGGACGGGGCGCCGGCCATCGGGGGCTTTGCGGAGATCGGCGCGTGGCTGGAGGCGCTGCGCGCCCAGCATGGTCGCGGCAACGTGCTCTACCTCGACGGGGGGGACCTCCTCACCGGCACGCCGCTCATGGAGTTCGCCGAGCACGGCGCCTATGGCGGTGCGATGCTGGACTTTCTCGGGGAGGTCGGTTGCGATGCGTGGGTCATCGGAAACCACGAGTTCGACCGCGGCTTCGACAACGCAGCGGCCTTCGTCCTCGCGAGCCCCGTTCCCGTCCTCTCGGCGAACCTCCGGGATCCGGCCGAGCCCGAGCGCCCCGCCCTTCCGGGCAGCGTCCCGTCGGTGGTCCTCGACGCGAACGGCCTGCGAGTCGGCGTGTTCGGGTTGACCACCCCACAGCTCCCCCGCCTCGCGAGCCCCGCCACGATGGCCCGAATGCAGGTGTGGCCCCCCGAAGTCGCGGCGCGGGCCCAGGTGGAGGCCCTGGAGGGCCAGGTGGACCTCGTCGTCGCGCTCACCCACATGGGAATCGACGACGACCGTCTGCTCGCGGAGGCCGTTCCGGGGATCGACCTCATCGTCGGCGGGCACAGCCACACGAGCTTGGTGCCGCCCGAGCGGGTCGGGGGCACTTGGATCGTCCAAGCCGGCTCCTACGCGCGCCAGCTGGGCGTCCTCGACCTCCGTGTCGTCGACGGGCAGATCGTCGACTTCGACGACCGCCTGCTCGACCTCCTCCCCGCCGCCCGGCCCGGGCCGGTCCCCGAGGAGCTCGCGCTGCTGGTGGATCGCTGGGACACGCGGGTCGGAGAGCGCTTCGACCGCCCGATCGGCGCGCTGCCGGGCCCCTTGGGGCGGGAGGGCGCGGACGGCAGCCCGCTGGGTCGCTTCGTCGCCAGCGCGCTCCGGGCCGACGCCGGCGCCCACGTCGGCATCACCAACCGCGGCGGACTTCGGGCGGACCTCCCGGGCGGCCCGCTCACGCTCCGCGACCTGTACGGCGTGCTGCCCTTCGGCAACGAGATGGTGCGCTTCGACGCCACGGGCGACGAGCTGGTCGGCCTTGCGCTCCGGATGGCGGCGCGCCGCCTCGGCGGCAGAGAGGCCTCGCTCGAGTTGGACGGCCTGCGCTTCGCCTGGAAGGAGACGCTCGGGTCTCCGGAGATCGTCTGGGCCACCGTCGGCGGGGCACCCTTGGATCCGGCGGCCCTCTACACGGTCGCGACCAGTGACTTCCTGATCCAACAGAGCGCGCACCACTTCGGCTTTGCTCCACGCAATCCGCAGCCGCTGGGCACGACGGATCTCGCTGCGGCCGAGCGCGTGATCCGCGCGGGCTCCGTTCGCCCCGTGGCCGAGCCCTCGGTGCTGCGGGTCGATCGCTGACCCGGGGCGCGGCCCTGCGCCGGGCCGTGGTAGGGTGCGCCTCCACGTCGTGAGGGATGCATGCCGGTCTGGTTGGAGAAGATGCTCCCCATTCTGGGGTTGCTCGTCGCGGTGGGGATTGTCGTCGCCCGCCTGCCGAAGGTCGACATCGGCCACAGCGAGGCGTTCAAGCGTCGCCGCGTGATGAACTGGGTCCCGCTCGGGCTCACCTACGCGTTCTTGTACTTCGGGCGCTACAACCTCTCGGCGATCGTTGACCTCCTCGAAAAGGACGGGCTGCTCACCAAAGCGCAGTTTGGCGACATCGACGGCGTTGGCGCTGCAACCTACGGCATCGCGTTCCTCATCAACGGCCCGCTGACAGACCGCTGGGGTGGCCGCACGACCATCCTCATCGCGGCGGTGGGGTCTGCCGTCATGAACGCCGGGATGGCGCTGGCGATGGCCGCCGCCACGGACGGGCGTCTGGACGCCGCGGGGCTCGCGACGGCGCTGCTCGGCCTCAACGCGGCCAACATGTACTTCCAGAGCTTCGGCGCGGTCTCCATCGTCAAGGTGAACGCGCCGTGGTTCCATGTGCGCGAGCGGGGCGTGCTCGGGGGCCTGTTCGGCATCCTCATCTCGCTGGGGCTCTACTTCTCCTACGACTGGTCGCTCGCGATCGCGCGGGGAATGGGCATCGTGGCGCCGTTCTGGGCGCCGGCGGTGGTGTTGTCGGCGTGCGCGGTGATGGCCGGCCTCCTGGTTCGCGACACCCCCGGCGCGGCGGGCCACCCCGACTTCGACACCGGAGACGCGAGCTCCGGCG
>JBEIVK010000258.1:0-5694 GCA_040373935.1 Alphaproteobacteria bacterium | reverse complement strand
GCAGTTGATGCGCTGACCCCTTCGATTGCGAGTGCGTGGACCCGCAACTGCGGCTATCGAAATCTACTCGGATGATCATGGCTGTCAGGCCAGCCCCTCCGCGCCGCCCCGCCGCCGGTCTCCCGCCGCCTCCACGCCGAGCGGCCCGCACGCCACCGCGTTCATGCCGCCGAAGAACATCGTCGGCTCGCGGAACACCCGCGCCTCCGGCAGCGCCGCCTCCACCGCCGCCACCACCGCCGCCGGCCGCCCCGCGCCCTCCAGCAGCGTCTGGCCTTCGTCCACGTGCACCCGCGGCGCGTCCACCGCGAGGCGGAGGGGGGCACGGTGGTCCACCCGCGCCACGATGCCGTTCAGCACCGCTGACCGGATGCGCGACGACCCGCTCGACCCGAGCGCCACCACGCCGCCCGCGTGCTCCACGATGACCGGCGTGCACATCGTCTGCAGCCGCGCCCCCGCCGGGATGCGCGCCGCCGGCGGGTTCACGTCCGCTTCGCCCAGCAGGTTGTTCATCCACATGCCGGTGCCCGGCACCTCGATGCCCGCCGTCTCGCCCAAGGACTGCGTGATGGTGACCACCGCGCCGTCCGCGTCCACGACCGACACGTGCGTCGTGTGGCCGGGGATGCGCCCCCGCGGCGCCGGCAAGTCCAGCGCCGTCAAGAAGCCGTCCACGAAGGCCGGATCCCCGATGCCCCGCGGGATGCGCTCCCGCCGCGCGCGGTCCCCCAAGCCCAGCACCGCCGCGAGTCGCAGCGCCTCCTCGGCCGAGCCCATCGCCGGCACCTCGCCCCCCTGCTCCAAGGCCCGCAAGGCCTGGGCCAACAGGAGCCCGCCCACCGAGGGCGGCGGCGGCAGGTGCACCACCGCCCCGCGGTAGGCCACCGACAGCGGCGCCACCCAGGCCGGCGCCCAGGCCGCCAGGTCCTCCATCGACAGCTTGCCCGCCGCGCCCACCCGCGCCACCGCCGCCGCCGCCACCGCCCCCGACTGGAACGGCGCCGCGCCCTCCCGCCCGAAGGCCCTCAGCGTCTCCGCGTAGGCCGGCCGCCGCATCACCGCCCCCGCCGGCAGGGCCCGGCCCCCCGGCCGCCACGCCGCCGCCGCGCCCGCGTCTTCCTGCAGGATTGACGCCAGCATCTCGAAGATCACCGCTGCCACGCGGGACACCGGCTGCCCCTCCTCCGCACGCCGCGCCGCTGGCTCGGCCAGCCGCGCCAACGGCAGACGCCCCGCCCGCGCGTGCAGCGCCGCCAGCCCGCCCGGCACCCCCCACGGCGCCACGCTCGCCGGGCCGCACCAGAACGGCTGCGTCGTCGTCCCGAAGTCCACCAGGATCTCCCGCATCGGCCCGCCCGTCTTGCCCGACAAGCCCGGCATCGCCGCGAACAAGTCCAGACACGCCACCTCGCCCGCGGCCGTGCGCAGCATCGCCAGCCCCGCGCCGCCCAGGCCCGCCAGCAGCGGCTCCGACACCCCCGCCATCAGGCTCGCCGCGATCGCCGCGTCCGCCGCCGAGCCGCCGTCGCGCAGCACGCCCAGCCCCGCCTCCACCGCCTCCGGGCTCCCCGCCGCCACCGCGCCTCGCGCCATCCCGCACCCCCACACCCGCGCTGCTTAGCGCACCCCGCAACGCCCCGCCGGCCTTCCTCCCCTCCCCTGTCCATTGCGTGGCTTTGGCCATACTTTTGGGCGGGTGCTCGCCGCCCCCGCAACGCCCCGGGCCGTCGCGCGCACGCCGGGCGCCTTGCCACGGCGCGGGGACGGTGCCGCCGGGAGCACGCCCGCGCCGCCCGGACGCCCGCGGCTGCGCCGCCGGGGGCCGTCGCTAGGCCTCTGCGCCCCCGCGCGCGCGGTGCTCGCCCAGGCACTTCCGCACGACCGACGCCGTGACGGTGAACGGGCGTAGCTGCTCGCGATCGACGAGCGCCGCGGCGCCCGACCAGTCGCCTGCGTGCGTGCGGAGGAGCGTCTCGACATGGCGCGCCTCCACGTGGAGATCGTGCAGCGGTAGCTCTACCAGCAGCGCGCGGGCGCGCCCGAGCTGGGCCCCCGCGTCGTCGGCCAGCCCCTCCGCGGCGTCGAAGCAGGCCAGGTGGACGCGCGCGGCCGCCTCCCCGACGCGGATGCCGCGGGCGGCGGCGCCCTCGCACACGCTGCGCGCGAGGCCCCTCGCCTCTGCCCGGCCGCCGGCGACCCAGCGGGCCGTGGCGAGCACCAGCATGGCGCGCCCCCGCGCGTCGGGCTCTCGGACGGCATCGAAGGCGGCGCAGGCCTCCTCGAGCAAGGTGACCGCCGCGGGGGCGTCGCCGTGGTGCAGCCGCAGGCTCCCGAGGAGGAACGCCGCCCAGCCGACCTCCTCGGGCTGGCCGCCCCGCGCGCTCTCGCGCGCCCGCTCCACGAGCGCGTCCATGTCGGCGCGACCGCTCGCGAACGAGAGGCGCGCGAGCCCGACGAGGATCTCCCCGCGCCAACGGTGGCTACCGGAGGCCTCGACCACCCCCAGCGCGCGCCGGTAGTACGCCTCCGACGCCGCGTGGTCTCCCGCGCGACGCAGCACGCCGCCGAGGGTGGCGAAGCTGCCGGCCATGCCGTCCGGGTCCAAGCTGGCCTCGAACAGGCCCACCGCCTCATCGAGGCAGGCGCGTGCCGCGTCGAGCGCGCCGGTGTCGCTCAGGCGCCGCGCCTGCTCGAGCCGAACGCGCGCGAGCAGCGGACGATCGTCTGCCGCCCGCGCTTCTTCTTCGACGGTGGCGAGCGCCAGCAACAGGGCGCCGTGGTTGAGGCCACCGTCGAGCAGGAGCGCGAACCGCGCGCGGCGCTCCTCGTCGTCGAGACGGCCGGCCCGCGCGCAGGCCAGCGCTGCCTCGAGATCGAGCCGGGCCGGGTCCGGAAGGCCGCGGAGCCGACGGACCTGGGCGCGGGCGCGCAGCCCTTCCGCGACCGCGCGCAGCGTCCCGTCGAAGCCTCCCGCTGGGAGGTGCGCCGCCGCAGGCGCGGGCGCGTCCTCGCCGCGCGGGGGCGGAAAGCGGCGCTCACCCACGAAGCGGTCTGGCATGGCCTCCAGGAGCGGCACCTTGTCGCGGAGCCCCTTGAGGCCGATCGACCCGAGCGGCGTCACGTGAACCTGGCCCAGGCCGCCTTGGGCGGACACCCGCTCCCAGGCGTCTCCGCTCAGGAGGATCTGGCCGCCGTGCGCCGCGCTGGAGACGCGGGCCGCGCGGTTCACGACCGGGCCGAAGTAGTCCATGCGCCCGGTCAGCGGGTTCACGCGACAGTCCGGCCGGCCGACATGCACGCCCATTCGGACCAGGAGCCCGCCGCGGAGCGCGATGGGCGACGGCCATTCGAGCTCGGCGAGCGCGATTTGGACGTCCCTGCACCACGCCAGCGCCGGACGCGCGGCCGGGAAGGCGACCATGAAGGCGTCCCCCTCCGTCTTGACCTCGTAGCCGCCATGCTCTGCGAGGACTTGGCGGAGGAGCTCGTCGTGCAGCACGAGCGCGACGCGCATGGCGTCGGGATGCTCCTCCCAGAGGGAGGTGCTGCCCTGGACGTCGGTGAAGGCGAGCGCGACATCCCCGACCGGGGCCCGCGCGGCCGCGGGGTCATGCCGTGCCAAGCAGCGCTCCGATGAGCCCGGTGTCGTCCAGCGAGACATGTTGGACATCGCTGCAGCCCGCCGCCGCCATCCAGGCCCGCAGCGCTGCGGGGGCGTGCGGGCGCGCGCCGGGCAAGCGCAGGGCGAGGTGCAGCCCATACGCGGAGAGGAAGCGCTCCGCGCGGTCCGGCGGCGGCAGCGCGTCGACGACGACGAAGCGCCCGCCCGGACGCAGTCCCGCGGCGTGGCGCCGGATCAGCTCCGCGGCGTGGTCCGGCGGCTCGAGGTGCAGCACGTTGGCCATGATCACGACGTCGAAGCGCCGCACGTCGTGGACGACGGCGCCGTAGTCGCCCACCGTCGCGGTGGCCCGCTCCGCGAGGCCGAGCGCCGCGGCGCGCTCCGCGAAGCGCCCCACCGTGTGCGCGAGGTCCAGGCCGACGACGTGCACGCCCGGCGCGCGCTGCGCGACCGCGAGGCTCCACACGCCGGAGCCAGCGCCGACGTCGAGCACCCACGCCTCGCCGGAGAGCCCGTCGGAGAGCGCATCGGCGAGGCGCCGCGCGGGCGCTTCGAACAGCGCGGCGAGGCGGGGCACCACGTCCCGATAGGTGCGGTCGCGCGAGGCGGCGTCCGGCGCGACCACGGTGCGGCCGGTCTGCAGGAACGCGCTGGTGGCGCTCCACAGCTCGTTGTCCCGGGTGGGATGCCCCGCCGGGCCGCGCAGCTCCGCCACCACGGTCGGTGCGACCCGCAGGCCGCCGGGGGCGCGCTCCACCAGCCCGTGCGCGAGCAGCACCTCAAGCACGACCGCCGTGGCCCAGGGGTCCAGGGAGAGGCGGCCGGCGAGGGCGACGGCGTCGGCCGCTGGCGCATCGGCGAGGGCGTGCAGGAGACCGTGCTCCCGCGCGGCGGCGGTGGCGGCGCCGAGCGCGCCTGCCGCCATCAGCGTCATGGGGTTTTCGCTCAACGGGTCACCTCCCGGCGTTGGAGCAGATGCACCTGCCCGCCGCCATCGAATGCGAACTCGAGATCGTGCCCACGCGCGCCCGGAAAGGCCTGCTCCACGCGCGCCGCGAGGCCTGCGAGCGCGGCGAGCGCCGGCGCGTCGAGGCAGGCCGAGCGCCGGCGGAGCGCCGGGACAGGACGCTCGCCCACGCCGTCCCCATCGGCGGACGGGACGATCTCCACGTCTTTGTCTCCGAGCGCGACGCGGAGCACGCCGCCCCACCGGTCGATCCAATAGCGATCCGGGGTGACCAGGCCCGAGACCACGGACTCGCCGAGCCCCCAGGACGCCTCGATGAGGCAGGTGTCCGCGCCGCTGACCGGGTCCCGCGTGAACAGGACGCCCGACGCGCAGGCGTCGACGAGGCGCTGCACGATCACCGCGCATCGGGCGTCGGAGCGCAGCCCGAGCCGCTGCCGGTAGGCCTGCGCGCCCGGACCGGACACGGAGGCGACGCACGCGCGGACCGCAGCGTGGACCGCGGGAGCGCCGGATGCGCCGAGGCGCGACACATGCACGCCGGCGAAGCTGGCGTCTCGCCCGTCCTCGTCGACCGCGGAGGAGCGCACCGCCGCCGGGCCGCCGAGCGCGGTGAGCATCGGTTCGAGCGTGCGCGCGGCGGCCTCGGGAGCGGCCTCCGCCAGCGCGTGTGCCTCCGCGTGGGACAGCGCGAACCCGTCCGGCACCGGCAGCCCCGCGCGCAGCGCGCTCCCGAGCTGCGCGGCTTTTCCGCCGTGCGTCTCTGCGTCCCGCACTGCGCGGAGGGGGGTCATCCGAGCACCCGAACGGTGCCGGCGCTGCCGTCCACCTCGACGATCGTGCCGTCCGACAGGGCGTCCAGCGCGCCGCGGACGCCCACCACCGCCGGCAGGCCGTACTCCCGCGCCACGATGGCCGGGTGCGAGAGCGCACCGCCGCGCTCCGTGATGAGCCCCGCGAGCAGCGGGAGCAGGGCGTTGTAGGCGGGGGTGGTGATGCGCGCGACGAGGATGTCGCCTTGCGAGACGCGCGAAAAGTCCTCCGGTACGCGCACGACCCGCACCGGCGCCCGCACCCGCCCGCTCGACACGCCGATGCCCTC
>JBEIVK010000137.1:0-8447 GCA_040373935.1 Alphaproteobacteria bacterium | reverse complement strand
GCCTCGGCCTCCGCCGCCTTCTTGGTGCGGCCGCGGCCGACGAAGGCGGTGGCTTGGGGGTCGAAGCCAGGGTGGAGGAGGATCTCGACCTCGTGGAAGGCCTCCGCGCCCTCCCCGCCGATGTTGTCGGCGCGGACCAGCGACCAAGGCGCGCCCGCGTCGCGTGTGGCCGCGTGGATGGCCTCTTGCAGGAGCTTTTTCGGGTTGGCGGGAGACCGCGCGCCGTCTTCGAGGCGGGGGAGCAGCCGGGGCAGCGCAAAGTCGCGGGCAGCCGCGTAGCCGCCGTCCAGGTACAGCGCCCCGAGCCAGGCCTCGAAGACGTCGGCGCGCACGTTGGGCTCGTGCGCCAGGCGGTGCCGAATGGAGCCGCCCGCCCGAATGTGCTGCGTCAGGCCCGCCTCATCACACAGCTCGGCCAGGACGACGTTGGCGAGCAGGGATTGCTGGCGCTCCGTGATCTCCTTCTCGCCTGCGTCGGGGAAACGCTCGACCAGCAGCTCGCGGACGATGAGCGTCAGCACGCTGTCGCCCAAGCACTCGAGCACCTCGTAGTCCCGCAAGCGCCGCGGGACCTGGGGTGGGAGCTGGCCCTCGTAGAAGCTGGCGTGGGTGAGCGCGGCACGCTGGTTGTCCGATGACGCCTCGATCAAGCGGACACCTCGCTGATCCAGCCACCGCCGACCACGTCGTCCCCGTCGTAGAGCACGACGGCCTGCCCCTTGGTGGCGGCGCGGGCGGGCACGCGCAGATGCAGCGCTGCAGCGTCCGGGCTCTCCGCCTCGACCGTGCACGGGACGAGCGCGCCCCGGTGCCGGATGCGCGCGGAGAGGACGGCCCCGGGCAGCGGAGGCGCCTCGGACGCCCAGACCATGGCCCGGGCGCGCACGCGGGTGTGCTGCAGGCGCTCGTCTGGGCCGACCACGACGCGGCGCGTGTCGGCGTCGACCCGCAGCACGTACAGGGGGGGGCCGCCGCCCAGCGCGAGCCCCCGCCGCTGCCCCACGGTGAAGCGGAAGTAGCCGTCGTGGTGGCCCAGGACGGCGCCCGACTCGTCCACGATGTCGCCGGCGCCGTCGATGCCGGTGTGCGCGCGGACGAAGGACGTGTGGTCTCCCGTCGGCAAGAAGCAGACCTCCTGGGACTCCGGCTTGTCGGCCGTGATCAGGCCCATGCGCCGGGCATGCGCCCGCACCTCGTCCTTGCGCAGATGGCCCAGGGGGAACAGGGCCGCCCGTCGCGCCTCGGCGCTGAGCGGAAAGAGGAAGTAGGACTGATCTTTGTCGAGGTCTACCGCGCGCTGCACCGCGCCGGACGGGCCGATGCGCGCGTAGTGGCCGGTGGCGAGGTGCGAGGCGCCCAAGGCGCGGGCGCGGGCGAGCAGCACCCGGAACTTGAGCACGCCGTTGCAGGAGACGCACGGATTGGGCGTCCCGCCCGCCGCGTAGACGGCGGCGAACTCCTCCATCACGGCCTTTTCGAAGGCGGCGCGGAGGTCCATCACGTAGAACGGGACGCCAAGGCGCTCGCAGACGAGGCGCGCGTCCAGCGCGTCGTCGAGACCGCAGCACGACTTGGAGGAGACGGGCGTGGCCGCCGGCGCGTCGTGCAGCTTCATGTGCACGCCGATGACCTCATGCCCCTGCTCGGCCAGCAGGCCCGCGGCCACCGAGCTGTCGACTCCGCCGCTCAGGGCGACGACCACCCGCACGTCTCCTCCAAGGCGGCCAGCGCGCGCTCCAGCGCGGCGACCGCGCCCGCCGTATCGCGGTCCGCGCGGCCGAGCGAGAAGCGCACCGGCACCTGACCGGGCCGGCCCATCGCAGCCAGAACATCGGAGGGGCGCGCGGCGCCGCTGCTGCACGCGGAGCCGGTCGATGCGCTGATGCCGGCCAGATCGAGGGCCATGACGAGCAAGTCCCCCGGCGCGGAGAACAGGGCGCAGCAGGTGTTGGGCAGGCGCGGCGCGCCGGCGCCGATGACCTCGCCACCGAGCCGGCGCACCGCGGCGTCGAGCGCGTCCCGGGGCCCAGGGTCGAAGGGCGGGAGCGTGCGGCAGAGCGCAGCCGCGAGGCCGATGATGGGCACGACGGCCTCGGTGCCGGCGCGCGACCCCCGCTCCTGGGGGCCGCCGCGCAGCAGGGGCGTGGGCTCCTCGCCCCGTACGACGAGCACGCCCGCCCCGCGCGGCCCCCCGCACTTGTGGGAGGTCAAGGTCATCAGATCGCCCACCGCGGGGATGGGCAGGCGCCCCGGCATCTGCGCGGCATCGACGTGCAACGGCACGCCGTGGCGCCGACACACGGCGGCCACCTCCTCGATGGGCTGCAGCACGCCGGTCTCGTTGTTGGCAGCCATGACGCTGACCAGATCCCACGCGCCGCTGCGCACGGCGGCGTCGAGGGCGTCGAGGCGCACGCGGCCCTCGCCGTCCACCGGCACGGTGCCGCCGGCCCAGGCGCGCACGGACGGGTGCTCCACGGCGGACGCCAGGACCCGACGACCGCGCAAGGCCCAGGCGTTGGCCTCCGTGGCCCCGGAGGTGAACCGAACGGCCCGCGCGGGCACGCCCAGCGAGTCGGCCACGGCCCGACGGGCCAAGTCCAACCGGGCGGCGGCGCGACGGCCGGCGGCGTTGGGCGAGCTGGGGTTGGCCCAGGCGTCGTCTTCTGCCTCGCGCATGGCCGCACGCACCGCTGGGTCGAGCGGTGCGGCGGCGTTGTGGTCCAGGTACACCGCCGGAGCGCCCTCAGAGCCGGGCTTGCAGACGGCCGCGGAGGGCAGCGTGCAGGTCGTTCCAGGGGCCCGGATCCGCGCCAAGGGAGTCGGCGAGGGTGACGTCGGATCGGAGCGCTTCGGCGAACGCCCGCCGGCACGCCGCGTCGTCCCCGCAGGCCCCGGAGGCCGCCGCGCGGCTCAGGTGAAGCCCGCCGCGGGTGGCGCCGTCCGCCACGTCGAGCGCGAGGCCGCGCTCGGCCAACGACACGGCCTCCGCCCAATCCTGGTTGCGAAGGGCCAGCTCCGAGAGCCGCAAGATGGCCGCGGGCTGCCCCGGGTCGAAGGCCAGCGACTTCTCGTAGTGCTGCCGCGCCTTGTCGGGCAGGTTGAGCTTGGCGTCGAGGACAAAGCCCTTCGTGAGGTAGGCGTCCACCACCTGCCCCGGCTCCTGCGCGTGGTAGATGATGTTGTTGTACACGGTGAGGAGCTCGTTCCATTCGCCGCGGGCGAACAGGATTTGAGCGACCCCCTGGAGCGCGGCGATGTCGTTCGGGCGAAGCTCCAGGGCCTTGCCGAAGCGCTTGCGGGCGTTGTCCAGCTTGCCCTGGTGCAGCTCCACGCGGCCCAGCGCGGTGTACGTGCGGGCGAGCCGGTCGGGCTCTCCCTGGCCGCCCGTCAGCTGCAGCACCTGGCGGTACACGTTGCCGGCCAGCTCCCAGCGCTCCAACTGGATGTAGAGCGGGCCGAGCGCCTCCAGGGACGGCAGGTGGCTCGGGTTGCTCCGAAGGCCCTGCTCGTAGCGCTCGACGGCGTCCTCGGACCGCCCGAGGACGCGCAGCGCCTCCGCGAACCGGAAGTAGTACAGGCCGACCTCGATCTGCGTGTCGAAGTCGTCGGTGTCCCGGGCGCGCTCCCCGGCCTCCATGCGGGCAAAGACCTCCACGGCCCCGGCAAGGTCGCCGGCGCCGTAGAGGTGGTCCGCCTGAAAGCGCAAGGCTTCGCCGTTCTCCGGGTCTCGGCCGAGGACGTCCGCGTAGAGCTGGGAGGCCCCCGCGCGATCCTGGAGCGATTCGAGGCGCCGCCGGGCGGCGCGCAGCAGCGGCTCGACGCCATCGAGGCCAGGGAGGGCGCGGGCCTGGCGACGCATGCCCTCGACGGCGAGATCCCACTGGCCCCGGGCCTCGTGGATCTTCTCAAACAGGGCCGCCGCCCCATAGTCGGGCTCGGCGCCGGCGGACGCGGCGTCCAGGAAGCGGAGCGCCTCGTCGTCCTTGTGGAGATGGAGATGGAAGGCCTCGCCGATCTCCGCCTGCAGGCGCCGGCGGTCCGCGCCGTCCATCGAGGGGAGCAGCCGCTGGGCGACATCGACGAAGGCCGCGTGGTCGCCCGCGGAGCGCGCGAGGCCGACGAGATGCTCCAGCGCCTCGCGGTCTTCGGGGGCGGCATCCAGCACCTTGCGCCAGGACTGCAGCGCGACCGCCGGGTTCCCGAGCTGGTCCTCCCAGAGCCGCGCGATCTGCCGGAAGACGTCGACTTGCGCGTCCCCCGCGCATGCGCTGGCCTCGCGGGCCAGCACGCGCGCGAGCGCCTGCCAGTCCCCCCGGTCGGCCGCGATGCGCCGCAACCCCGCGATGGCGTCGAGATCACGGGGGTCCTGGTCGAGCGCGCGCTGCCAGGCGTCGCTGGCGGCGTCGGTGTTGTCCACCGCGAGCCACGCCTCGGCGATGCGGCGCTGGTAGCGCGCGGCATCGGCCGGTGAGGCCGCGACACGGGCCAAGCCTTCGAGGTAGCCGATGGCGAGGGCCGTCTCGCCCCGGGCGCCGGCGATGCGGGCGAGGGCCTCCAGGACCTCGGCGTCGTCCGGGTTGTCCGCGTGGAGCTGCTGGTAGAAGGACCACGCCTCGTCGGTGGACGCCAGCTTTTCGGCCAGCACCCACCGGCGCTTGGCCTCTACGGCGCGCTGCGCGTCGGCGGTGGCGAGCAACGCACGGCGCTCCCCCAGCACATCGAAGAGCGCACGCCAGTCTTCCGCGACCGCGAGGGCGCCTTCGGCGCGGATGAGCGAGGCCACGCGGGCGTCGTCGTCGGAGGCCGCCGCGGCGAGGCCGCGCCAGATCTCCGCGGCGCCAGCGGCATCGCCAGCCTCTTCGAGATCGGCGGCGAGCAGCGCGGGGGCGGCGCCGAGCTCGTGATGCAGCGCACGCAGCGCGTCGACGTCCCGCTGGCGCACCGCCACGCGACGCGCGCCCTCGAAGGCCTTGCCCGGGCCCGGACGGGCCACCCGCGCGAGGCGATAGCCCTCGGCCGCGCTGGACAGATCATCGGCGGACTCCGCCAGGTGACCGGCGAGCAGACCGTAGGCTGCCGCGAGCGACGGCGTGGGCGCCAAGCGGGCGATGCCGAGGCAGGCCGCGACCATCCCCTCCTGGGTGCCCGCGCGAGACGCGGCGGCCTCGTAGGCGAGATGCGCGCCGAGGTCTGAGGGGTCTTCGGCCAGAACAGCCGCCCATGCCGCGCGCGCGGAGCCCGGCTCGGCGGAGCCCCATTCTTCGAGCCACGCGACCGCGCCGATGTCCCCGGCGACGCGGGCGATGTCCCGCGCCGGAGCCGTGAGCTGGACCGACGCCGCGACCCGCGCGAGCGCGCGCAGCGGCACGGCCGACGACGGCGCCGCGGCAGCCTGCGCCACGGCCTCGGCGACGAGGGTGGTGTCGCCCAACGCCGCGGCGACGGACGCGACCCGCGCCGCGACGGGACCAGCCTGCGCGGCGTCCACACGCGGCACCGCGCGGTACACGGCCAGCAGGGCCCGATGGTCGCTTTCCGCGAGTGCGTGGCGGCCCGCAGCCTCGAGGGCGAGCGGATGGGGCGAGGCGCCCAGCAGCGGCGCGACGACCGCCGCGACATCGACGCCGGGCAGCCGGGCCGCGAGCGCCGCCGCGGTGAGCAAGCAATCGGCCCGCGCAGCGGTGGCCTCCGCGGCGTCGGCGTCCTGGCGAAGCGCGTCCACGACCGCCCCCCAGTCGCCGGCCCTGGCCGCGAGCTCGCGCAGCAGGGCTGCGGCAGGCACGAAGCCAGGCGAAAGCTCAATCACGCGCTGGAGCCGCAGACGGGCGCCGTCAGCGTCCCCGAGCAGGTCCACGCGCATGCGCGCCGCGCGGTAGCCCAGCGTGATGGCCTCGCCGCTGTCGGTGGCGGCGTCGGCCGCGGCCTCCAGCCGAAGCACGGCCTCGGGGTGACCGGCGGGGTCTCCCAGCAGGCGCAACAGCGCTTCGAGGGCCGGCGCGTGGTCCGCGCGGGCATCGAGGGCGGCGCGGAAGGCGTCGGCGGCTCGCGCGGCGTCTCCCAGCTGGAGCAGTACCGTGCCCGCCTCGTGGAGATGCTCGGCGGCGAGCGCGGGGCTCTCGGCGAGCGCCGCGCGCTGCTCCAGGACCCCAACCAGCGCGTCCCACTGGCCGAGCTGACGGAGCGCACCCTGCAGCGAGGCGAGGGCGGGCAGGTAGCCGGGGGCATCGGTGAGGATCTCCTGCCAGACGACCACGGCGCCAGCCAAGTCGCCGGCCGGCCCGGCGAGCACCTCGGCGAGACGCCACCGCCACGCGACCCGGGCGCCCGGGTCCACCGCGGCGTCCGCTTGCGCACGGAGAAGCGCCGCGCGCTCGCCGGTGCGGCTGAGGGCGGCGAGCAGGCGAACGATGGCGTCGACGGAGGACGCACGCGACGGGTCTGCCGCCAGCGCTGCGCGCCAAGCGTCCAGCGCGGCCTCCGCGTCTCCGCCGTCGACCTCGTGGAGCCACGCGAGCCGGACCAGCACATCGGCCCGCGCGGGCCCCGCGCGGGTCCCCGCCTCGTCTTGGAGGGCGGCCGCGAGCTCGCGGTGCCAGCCTTGAGACCCGAGGAAGGCCTGGGCGGCGTGCCGAAGGGGGCGGGCGTCATCCCCGGCCCCCGCCAGCAAGGACGCCCAGCCGGCCGCCGTTTCGTCGGCAGAGCGCGCGCCCAGCAACAGGCTCGCCGCCCCCCAGTACAGCCCGTCTGCCCCGCCGACCCGTGCGGCCTCGGCGGCGTACAAGCTGGCCAGCCCAGCGACATCTCCGCGGACGCGGAGCAGCCGCTCCCGCCCGAGGAAGGCCGCCGTGTCGCCCGGCGCCGCCTCCAGCGCCGCGCCGTACAAGGCCTCGGCCGCCGCGACGTCGCCCAGGTGCGCCTCGCGGACGCGGGCCTCCTCGACGCGCAGCCGCGCAGCCGCGCTGCCCGTGGCGAGATCGGCCATGCGGCCGAGGGAGTCGGCCATCCCCGCCCAATCCCCGCGACGGTGCGCGAGCTCCGCGCGCTGGCGCAGGGCCAGCCAGTCGTCCGGGCGGTGCGCGAGGGCTTGCTCGACGAGGTGGGCTGCCGCTGCGTCGTCCCGCAGTTGGGACCGGCAGACGAGCGCGGCGTCGAGCAGGAGCTCCGCCGCGCGGGCCGGCGTGGCCTCGGACGCCGCGCGGACCGCGGCGTCCCGGTATTGCGCGAAGTCACCCAGGAAAGCCGCGATCTCGATCTGCAGATCCACCGAGAGGGCGGGGGCACCCACGGCCTGGGCCTGGGCCGCATCGCCCGCGCGGCGAAGGAGGATCTCGGCGGCGTACCCGAGGGCCTGCGGGCCCCCGGCAGCGCGCAGCGCGTCCACGAGCTCGGCCCACCGGCCGGCGTCGCCGACCGACGGCTGGTAGCGCGGGAGCGCGGGCACCACCGGGCTCTCCACCGGCGGCGCGACCGCGGGGGCAGGCGCGGGCGGCGCCCCGAGGGAGACCGGCGGCGCGGCCTCCGCGGGTTCCGCCTCGCGCGCGGGCGCGTCTGCGCGGGGCGGCGGCACGAAGGGAACTGCGCGACGCGCGTCCCGCTCTTGGCGCGCGAGGAGAGCTCGTCGTCGGAGAAGCCGAGGCCGTCGTCGGAGCGCAGAGGGGCGAGGCCCGCCTGCGTGGGACCGGGGCGGCGAAGCACCAGGCTCTGGTCCATGCCGGAGTCGAGGAAGTCCGCCGCGGTGGCCTCCGCGCCGTCGTCGTCGTCGGGGAACGGGACGAAGGGGGTCGAAGCGGACGGGCGGCTCACCTCTTCGGTGGGCGCCCACTCGGCGTCCATCACGCCGGCGTCCAGGCCCGCAGGAGCGCGGGTGTCTGCGGCGTTCTCGGGCAAGGACCCGCCGCGCAGGGACTCGGCGAAGAGCGCCGGCGCCCCCGGCGCGTCGCCCTCTTCGGCCTCACCGGCCTCGAGGGTGTCCTCGGCCAGCGGGGGCGCAGACGGCGCCTCGGGGACGGCACCGGCCCGGGGGATCTCCACCGTCGGCTGCGAGAACAGCGCGCTGTCGGCATCCGAGAAGAAGGGGTCGTCGCCGAGCGGGACCGCCGAACGGGGCGCCGGGGCGGGGGCAGGCGGCGAGGCATCGCTGCGCGGCGGCGGCGCGAAGGCGAAGGGAGAGGTGGGCGCCGGGGGCGCCATGCCGAACGGCCCCGCGGCGGGCGGCGGGGCCCGGCGGGAGTCGCCAGCATCGGAGGCGGGCTTGTCCAGACGGAACGCTTGGACCGCCGGGCGCCGGGGCTCGGCGGCCGCCGGCATCTCCGGCAGCGGGCCGAACGGGTCTTCGTCGAGGACGGGCGCCGGCGCGGCGACCGGCGCGGGCGCCGCAGTCGGCGCGGGCACGGGAGCGGACGGGGCGGGCGGAGGGGCCGGCGTCGCGGCCGCGACGGCAGCCG
>JBEIVK010000374.1:0-4403 GCA_040373935.1 Alphaproteobacteria bacterium | reverse complement strand
GGGTGGCGCGGGCCGAAGAGGCGGCGGCGCGGGCGCAGGTGCAAGCAGCAGAAAACCTCCCGCTGGGCGAGGAGATCCTCGCGGCGGAGGCGACGCTGTCGGCCGCGGAGGCGCGGGTCGTGGAGGCCGAGGCGCGGGCGGGCGGCGCGCCGGCGGCGGCGCCGTGGGCCGGCGTGCTGGGGCAGCCGGGAGGAGACACGCTGCTCGTGGTGCGGTCCGACGGCGGGGTGGCGGTGCAGGTGGCGCTGCCGGAGTCGGCGCGCGACGCGGTGGAGGCGGGAGACCGCGCGTGGTTTCGCCCGCGCAGCGGCGCGGCGGGGGTGTCCGGCACGGTCGTCGCGGTGGCCGACGAGGCGGCGGTGATGGGGACGCGCGTGGTCACCTGGGCGACGGTGCGCCTCGACGCGCCGGCCCCGGTCGGGTCCACCGGGCAGGTGGAGATCGACGGCGGGGGCCGCGAATGATGGAAGGGCGGGCCGAGATGAAGTACGCGGTGCCGGTGGAGCGCCGGGCCGCGATTTTGGAGGCGGCCCGCGGCCACATCGTGCCCGATGCGCACGCCGACGACCTGCGGGCGGCCCTGCCGGGGCTGGTGGGCCCGGACGGCGAGCCGCCGCGCGGGTACCGCGTGAGCAGCGTGTACTTCGACACCCCCACCCTGCACGGCTACACCGAGCGGCTGGAGCGGCAGCGGGTGCGCAACCGCCTGCGGGTGCGGGCATACGGCTGGCCCGGGCAGCCGGCGCCGGTCTTCTTGGAGGCCAAGCGCAAGTGCGGCCCGCGGGTCATCAAGCACCGGGCCGACTTGGGCGACGCCCGGGAGTGGGAGTCGCACCCGAGCGCCCGCCCGTGGCAGGCCCTCTGCGCCGGGGCTCTCCCGGAGAGCCCGGCGGCGCGCTGGGTGGAGGCCGTGGACGGCCCGGGCATGGAGCCGGTCTGCCGCGTGGCCTACGTGCGCGAGACGTGGTGCCACGGCACCGCCCGCCTCACGATGGACCACGCGGTCGGCGCGGGCCTCGCCAACGACGCGCGGGACCTCCGCGGCCCCACGCCCGAGTCGCTCATCCCCGACGGGTGGATGGTCCTCGAGCTCAAGTTCGACGCCGACGAGCCGGCCTGGATGCGGGGGCTCGTGCGCGCGCTGCAGCTCTGCGCCGAGCCCGTCAGCAAGTTCGCGCTGGGCGTGATGGTGCTGCACCGCGGCGCCCGCCCCGCCGAGCGCCGGCTCCTCACGCCGCCCAGCATCCTCCGCGCCGCTTGGGGTCGCACACTCCCATGACCCCGCTCGACCGCCTCCTCCTCCTCGACACCGCCCGGGCCGCCGCCCCGCCGGAGCCGCTGCTCGCGCTGGTGCTCGCCTTCGTGTGCGGGCTCGGCGCCACCGCGCTGCACCGCTGGTCCGCGCACGCACGCACGGTCGCGCCGGCCCTGTCGGCGGCGCTGGCCTTGCTGCCGGTCATCACGGCCCTGGTGATGATCGTCATCGGCGACAGCCTCGCGCGCGCGTTCTCGCTGGTGGGCGCCCTGGCGATCATTCGGTTCCGGACTCCGCTCTCGTCGCCCTGGGACATGTCCTTCGTGTTCTTGTCGCTCGGCGTCGGCATCGCCGCCGGTGTGGGGCGGCCGGAGGTCGGCGGGCTCGCGCTCCTCGTGAGCGCGCTCGCAACGGCCATCCTGGGCGTGCTGCCCCTCACGGCGCCGGCGGCCGCCCCGCTCACCGTGCGCGCCGAGCTGGCGGCGTGGCAGGTGGGGGAAGAAGCGCTGCGGCCCACCCTGGAGGCGCACACCCGCGAGCGCTCGCTCACTGAGGCCCGCAGCCTGCGCTACGGCGAGACCTTGGTCCTCACCTGGCGGGTGCACCTCGCGGCGTCCTCGTCCGCGGAGGGCCTCGTGCGCGCCCTGTCCGCCCTCGAGGGCGTCGAGCGGGTGACGCTCGTGCAAGGAGAAGCGGAGCCCGATCCCCGCTGAGGGCCCCCAGGCGCCCGCTCGGCTGGATAGCCGCCCGTGCATGAGCGCCGAAGCCCCGCCCATCCTTCCGCCCGCCTACACCCCCGTCCCGGACTTGGACCACGCGCTGCTCGGCGCCGGGGGCGCTGCCACCGTCTGGCGGGTGCGGGACGCCGGCACGGGCGCGGTGGTCGCGCTCAAGGTCCTGCGGGCGGCCGGGAGCGGGGCGTTCCACGCCCGCCTGGAGCGCGAGGCCATCCTCTGCGCCCGCGTCGTCCACCCCAACGTCATCTCCCTGCACGACGTCGGCCGCACGCCGGACGGCCGCTCGTTCATCGCCTTCGCCCTCGCCAACGCCGGCTCCCTGCTGGACGTCGCGACGGACCCGCCGCCCTGGCCGGCCCTGTCCCGGCTGATGGTCGAGCTGCTCGCCGGCCTCGGCGCCATGCACGCCCGCGGCATCCTTCACCTCGACGTCAAGCTCTCCAACCTCCTGCTGCACTGCCCCACGCCGGACGCCCCTCCGGTCGCGTGGCTGGCTGATCTCGGCGTCGCCCGCGCTTTTCGCGGCGAAGAAGAAGAAGACCGCACCGTGGTCGGCACCGTGTCCTACATGGCCGCGGAGCGCTTGTGCGGGCAGCATCACCTGTGGGGCCCGCCGACGGACCTCTTCGCCGTCGGGGCGGTCCTCTATCGGCTGCTCACCGGGCGCCTGCCCTTCCCCGCCAAGGACGCCCGCTCGGGCCTCGACGAGCGCCTGCGCGGCATGCCGCCGCTCGCCATCCGCGCCGGGTACGCCGTCCCCGCCGGCATCGAAGAGGTCGTGAGCGCCCTGCTCGCCCCAGACCCGCGCCACCGCTTCGACACGGCGGCCGACGCCATCCGCGCGCTTCAGGCGCTCGGGTCGCCGGCCCGCACCGCCGGGGCCGGCCCGGCCGGGCGTCGCGCCGCCGCCGCCGATGTGCCGCCTTGGTTCCGGCCTGCGCCCCTGCCCTTCCCAGACCAGCCGCCCGAGCCCGCCCCCGCGGCGCCCATTCCGCAAGCTCCGGGCCTGCTGGTGCACCGGGAAATCCCGCTGATCGGGCGCGGCCCCGAGCTGGAGCTGCTCTGGCGCGCCGCCCGCACCGCCGCGCGCACGCGCCGTCCCGTGTTGGTCGAGGTGACGGGTCCGAGCGGCGCGGGCACCACGCGCATCGTCGAAGAGCTGGTGCGCCGGCTGGAGGAGGCCGGGCTCGCCGAGGGGCTGCGCCTGCCTCCCACCGGCGCCGGGGCCGCCGGCCGCTTGCGGGCAGCGTGGAGCACGTGGTTCCCACCCGGATCTGCGCCGGATCTGTTCCGCTGGGAGCTGGTGAGCGGCCTCGCCCGGGACCGCGGCCAGGCGCCCGACTCCTGCCGGGAAGACGCCGCGGAGCTGCAGCGCCTGCTCGCCCCCGAGAAGGCGGGGGCCGCGCCGCCGCGCCGCGCCGTCGCCCGCACGATGCTCGTCGAGGTGCTGGAGCGCCGTGCATGGCGCGGGCTCTCGTGGATTTGGGTGGAGGACGCCGGCGCCCTGGACGAAAACGACGACGTTTGGGCCATCATCGACGACATCCTCAGCCGCGCCGCCCCCGTGGTGGTCTTCGTCACCACCCGCGCCGGGGCCGCGCCCCACGCCCTGGCCGAGCTGCGCGCGCGGCACCCCCGCGCCGCCCGCACGCTCAGCCTCGCGCCGCTCGACGGCCGGAGCGCCGAGTCCCTCGTCCACGCGCACCTCCCGCTCGAGCCCACGCTCGCGGCGCGCCTCGCCCGCAGCTTCGGCCCGCACCCGCGCGCCTTGCGGGGCCTGCTCGCGGCCTGGGTGCGCCAGGGTGCCCTCGCCGACACCACCGCCGCCGACACCCGCACGTGGTCCCTCCAGCCGGGCGTGCCGGTGCCGGCCGACGCCGCGGAGCTGGCCGCGTGGCGGCTCTCCACCCTCGGGGACGACCCGACGCGCCGCCACGCCCTGCGCCTGCTGCACCTCGCCGGGGCGGGCGTTCCCGAGGCCGTGGTCGCGCGCCTCGTGGGGGATGCCGTGGACGCGCTCGTCGTCCAGGGGCTCGTCCGCGCCGAGGCCGGCCGCCTCGCGCTCGACCCGCCGGCCCTCGGCCCCCTGCTCGCGGCTGACCTGGACGCCGCCACCACCGCGGGGCTGCACGGCGCCCTCGCGCACGCATGGTCGCGCGAGACCGCCCACCCCGAAGCCCTCGCGGAGCTCGGCCGCCACCGCGCCCTGGCGGGGGACCACGCCGGCGCCGTCTCCGCCCTCGACGCCGCGCTCGCCACCCTTGGCCCCACGCTCTCGGTGCACGCGCTCGCCGGCCTCGCCACCCTGCTCGACACCTGCATCACCGCCGCCGGAGACGCCGGGCCCGCCGCCGAAGCAGCCCAGCGCCGCGCCCGCCGCGCCGGGGCCGAAGCCGCCGCCCGCGCCGGCG
>JBEIVK010000979.1:0-1592 GCA_040373935.1 Alphaproteobacteria bacterium | reverse complement strand
CCGCGCTCGTGTCGGTAGAGGACTTCAAGGCCGTGCAGGCGCTCATCGCGGGGCGGACCCGCGACCGCATCCACCCGACGACGCTGGGCAGCGACTATCTGCTCTCGGGGTTGCTCTACTGCACCGGCTGCGGCCACGTGCTCATCGGGCACCCCGCCAAGTCGGGGACCATCCACTACTACTGGTGTGCCACGCGGATGAAGTGCGGCCCCGAGGCCTGTGACGGGAAGCTGCTCAACCGAGACGCGGCCGAGGCCGCGGTCGCGGACCGGCTTCGCCAGACGGTGCTCACCGAGGAGCACATCACCCAAATCCTGGCTGTCACCAATGCGGAGATCATGGCGCGTGGCACCTCGGTCGCCGGCGAGGCGGAGGCGGTGGACGCCCAGCTCGCGGACGCCAAGAAGCGCCTGGAGCGCCTCTGGGCCTCGCTGGAGAACGGCACAATGGACGAGGAGGTGCTCGCGCCCCGCATCAAGCAGTGGCGGGCGACGGTCGCCGACCTGGAGGCGAAGCGCGCGCGGCTGGCCGACACGCGCCCCCCTGAGCCGCTTGTCGTGGACGAGGCCACCATCCGGGCGCATGTGCTCGAGATGCGCTGGCTGCTGGACCACGGGAGCGTCGCCGCGCGTCGGGCGTTCCTGCGGGCGTGGATCAAGCGCATCGAGGTTCGCGAGCGGACCCTGACCATCGAGTACACCTTCCCCGCCTGGCCCCCCGGCGGAGGAGGGGAGGAGCTCTCGACCCGGGCCGGCGACGTCGAGGTCGGCAAGGCGCCGCGCAAGGGGTCCGGAAGCACGAAAGGCCGCTCGGTTAACGCTCCGAGCGGCCTCTCATCGGTGCGAACGCTACCCCGGGGGGCGGGCGTTCTTTCTACGGAACAAGATGGCTCCGGCAACTGGACTTGAACCAGTGACCCACGGATTAACAGTCCGTTGCTCTACCGACTGAGCTATGCCTGAATCGCATGCGTCTTAACGCATCCGCCCGCGGCTCGTCAAGCTCTGCCACGCGGCGCCCGCGGCCCGCGATCAAGGCGCGGTCGCTTCCTCGACGACGGCGCGCACTTCCGGCCGTTCGGCGCGGAGGATCGCGGCCCGCACCGGCGCGGGCGCGGCCCCGCCGGCCCAGGCGGCTGCCGCGAGGGCGAGGGCGAGGTCGGCGGGCAGGTCGTCGAGCCGTTGCAGCGCGGCCAGCGTGAGCCCGAGGTGGGCGGGATTGGGGGCCCATCGGAGCAGGGGAGGGCCGGCGAGCGCGGGGGCCTCACGGGCGAGGCAGTCTGCGGCGCGGATGGCGGCCCAGGGTGGCGCGGCGACCTGTTCGGCGAGGGCGGCGAGGGCCGCGACCCGCCGGGCGGCGTCGGGCAGGCGGATGGCGAGGTCCCCGCAGAGCGTGGGCGCGGCGTCGCGGGCGACGAGCAAGGGCACCAGGGCGGCGGCCTCGGTGGGGACTCCGGGCGGCAAGGGCGGCGCGGCGGGATGCGGCGGCGGCAAGGGCTGGGCGCTCGCCGGTGCGGCGGAGGGCGGCGTGCGCGGCCCGCATGCGAGCGCGATGAAGGCGACGAGCGCGAAGCGGCGCGGCGGGCGAGGGGT
>JBEIVK010000262.1:0-5675 GCA_040373935.1 Alphaproteobacteria bacterium | reverse complement strand
CGTGGCCGACCTCGACGAGGACCTGCCCCAGCACGATGAGGTGATGACGGCCGGCGGCGGCGGTGAGGTCTCCCGGGGTGGGGTGCACGCTGAGCGGGCCGAGGGCGGCGCGCAAGGCGCCCAGCAGGCGCGTGGCCCGGGCGAGGGCGGCCGCCTCGGGCTCGACCAGGTGGACGGCGACGGGGCCGCGGTGGCCGGCGCTGCGGAGGGCGAGCAGGGCGCCGATGGCGCTCGCCCCGGTGCCCGCGCCGAGATCGAGCACGGAGAGGGCGTCTCCGGTGGGCAGCGGCAGGTCCCGCAGGGCGGCCTCGACCTTCCGGGCGTCGCGCGGCAAGAAGAACGCGAGGCGCGCGGCCTCGCGGGCGGGCGACCAGGCGACCGGGAACTGCGCGGCGTTGTAGGCGGCGGAGAGGCTGGCGGTGCCCTCGGCCCAGGCGTCGGCGCCGGTGGGCAGGCCCTCGGCGGCCACGAAGGCGTGCACCGCGGCCAGCAGGCCCTCCGGCAGCGGCGGGAGCGGGGCGGCGGCGCGGCGGGCCATCGCTCAGGCGTCCACGTCGTCCACGAGCGCCATCCACTCGGTGATCTCACGGTAGCGCGTGCTCGCGTCGCGCCCCATCAGGTCGTTGATGACGCGGTCCGTCTCGAGCTGCGCGCCCTCGGGGATGCGCACCTGGAGCAGGCGACGGCGGCGCGGGTCCAAGGTCGTCTCGAACAAGGTGCGCGGCATCATCTCGCCGAGCCCCTTGAAGCGGCTCACCTCGGGGTGGGCGCGGGGCGGCAAGCGCGCGAGGATGCGGTCCCGCTCGCGCTCGTCGCGGGCCCACCAGGTCTGCTTGCCGGCGTCCACCCGGAAGAGCGGGGGCTGGGCGAGGTAGACGTGGCCGGCGTCGAGCAAGGGGCGGAGGAAGCGGTAAAAGAACGTGAGCAGCAGCGTGGCGATGTGCGCGCCGTCGCTGTCGGCGTCCATCAGCAGGATGACCTTCCCGTAGCGCAGGCGGGAGGTGTCGAGGTCCTTGCCCATGCCGCAGCCGAGGGCCTGGACGATGTCCGTCAGCTCGGCGTTCTTGAAGACCTTGTCCAGCCCGGCGACCTCGGCGTTCAGCACCTTGCCGCGCAGCGGCAGGATGGCCTGGCAGGTGCGGTCCCGGCCCTGCTTGGCGCTGCCGCCGGCCGAGTCTCCCTCGACGATGAACAGCTCGGTGCGCGCGGCGTCTCCCAGGCTGCAATCGGCGAGCTTGCCCGGCAGGGCGAGGCGGCGCTGCGTGGGCGACTTGCGGCGGACCTCCTCGGTGGCCGCCCGGCTGGCCTGGCGGGCCCGCGCCGCCAGCACGGCCCGCGCCAGCACGGCGTCCGTGACCTTCGGGTTGCGCGTGAAGAAGCGCTCCAGGCCCACCCGCACCGCCGACTCCACCGCCGCGCGGATCTCCGGGTTGTTCAGCCGGTCCTTGGTTTGGCCTTGGAACTGCGGATCCCCCACGAACACGCTGGCGACGGCCACCACGCCTTCGCGGATGTCCTCGGCGCTCAGCTTGAGCCCGCGCGGCAGGGCCGCCTCGTGCGCCTCGATGACGTTGCGGAGGGCCTTCACGAGGCCGTCCTTGAGGCCCTGCTCGTGGGTGCCGCCGTCGCGCGTCGGGATGCCGTTGGCGAAGCTGCGGAAGACCTCGCGCGGGCTGTCGGTCCAGCAGAGGGCGACCTCCAGGCGCGGGTCCTCGGCGCGCTCCAGCACGAAGGGCAGCTCGTGCGCCCGCGCTCCCCCGCCGCCCTCGACCAGATGCGCCAGGAAGTCCACCACGCCGCCCGGGTGGTGCAGCTCGTCGCGCCGGCCCGTCGACCCGTCCGAAAAGACGATGCGCAGACCCTTGTGGAGGAAGCTCGCGGTCTGGAGGTGCTCGCGGATGGTGTCCGGGTCGAAGAGCGGGTCCCCGAAGATCTCCGGGTCTGGCGTGAAGCGGATGGTGGTGCCGTGGCCCTTGTGGGCCCGCACCTGCTCGATGGGGCCGCGCGGCACGCCGCGGCGGAAGGCCATGCGCCACTCGTGGCCGTCCCGGCGCACGGTGGCCTCCAGGGACACCGACAGCGCGTTGACGACGCTGCTGCCGACGCCGTGCAGGCCGCCGGCCGTCTTGTAGGCGCCCTCCTCGAACTTCCCGCCGGCGTGCAGCGTGCAGAGGATGGTCTCCAGGGCCGGGCGCCCGGTCTTGGGGTGGATGGCCACGGGGATGCCGCGCCCGTCGTCGGTGACGGTGACGGTGCGGAGGTCGGCCGACACGGCGACCTCGATGCGCGAGGCGTGGCCGTTCATGGCCTCGTCGACCGCGTTGTCGACGATTTCGCGCACGAGGTGGTGCAGGCCGTCCTTGCCGGTGCCCCCGATGTACATGCCCGGGCGCTTGCGCACGGGCTCCAGCCCCTCGAGGACGGTGATGGCGTCGGCGTCGTAGGCGCGCGTGGCCATGGGCTACTCCTCGTCGTCCCCGGCGTCGTCGGCCGGGTCTTCGGCGGTGGGGCGGGTGGACGCGGCGCCGAGTCGCGTGGGCGCGAGCACGGCGCGCGCGGTGGTGGCCGCGCGCCCAAAGACAGGTTTGCCGCGGCCGGTGCGCGGGCCCTCGAAGCGGTCTGGGCACAGCACGGCCTGCACCCCTTGCGCGCTCTCGAGCGTCGGGCCGGCCGCCGCGTCCGTCGTGAGGCCGGCCGCGACCAGGGCGTCGCCGTCGTCCGGCTGGAAGGCCGTCACGCCCTTGGACGGGCCGCGCACCGCCGCGATCTCCACCACCGGGTAGCAGAGCCCGCGGCCCTTGCGGCTGCCGAGGCAGAGGAGCTCGTCGCCCGCGGCGGGCAGCACGGCCAGCACGCGGTCCTCGCCGTCGAGCTTGGCGAAGCGGCGGCCGTTGGTGTTGGAGGGCTCGGCGTGGCCGGCCAGCTCGAAGCGCAGGCCGCGCCCCTCGGCCGTCACGGCCACCCCCCACGGCGGTGGCGGCTCCTCGTGGGCCAACGACGCCTCCACCAAGGCGGCCGGCGGGCGCGGGCGGGCGCGGCTGTCGTGGGCCGCCACCCCGACGAGCTGCTCGCCGTCGTCGAACTTGAAGTGCTTGCCCACCGGCTCGCCGTGCCCGGTCGTGGAGGGCACGTCGTCCACCCGCAGCGTGTAGGCGCTGCCGTGGCTCGTGAAGAACGTGAGCGTGGACCGGGTGGACACCCGGGCCACCCAGCCCACCGCGTCGCCTTCCCGCACGCGGAGCTTCTCGATGCCCGAAAAACTGCCTTGGCGGCGGAGGTAGCCGTCCCGCGTGACGATGACCCAGGCGTCCTCGGCGACGATGTAGTCGTCCTCGTTGTACGCGAGCACCGCCTCCCCGCCCAGGGTGGTCCGGCGCTTTTGCCCGTGCAGCTTGCGGATCTCCAGCAGCTCCGACTTCACCTGGGCGCGCAAGTCCGTGGGCGACGCGAGCAGCGCCTCGATCTCCGCGGCGCGCGCGCGCTTGGCCGCCAGCTCGGCGCGGATCTCGTCGATGGCGAGGCGGGCGAGCTGGTGCAGGCGCAGCTCGAGGATGGCCTCGGCTTGCGCGTCGTCGAGGGGGAAGCGCGCCATCAGGCGCTCGGCGGCGTCCCGCTTGCCCTCGGAGCGGCGGATGAGGGCGATGGCCTCGTCCAGCGCGTCGAAGACGATGGCGAAGCCCTCCAGGATGTGGATGCGCTTGCGCAGCTCCTCGAGCTCGTAGCGCAGGCGGCGCCGCACCGTCTCCTCGCGGAACTCCAGCCAATGCCGCAGCACCTCGCGCAGCGGCAGGCGCTCGGGGCGCCCGGGCAGGTGGGCCTCCTCCGCCGGGACGAGGCAGGTCATGTTCAGCGGGAAGTTGGTCTGCAAGGGCGTGTGCTTGCAGAGGAAGGCCATCGCCGCCGCCTCGTCGCCCTCGGCGCGCAGCTCCAGCACGACGCGCACCTCCTCGGTGCTCTCGTCGCGGACGTCCACGAGCTGCGGCACCTTGCGCTCGGCCACCAGCTCGCCGATGCGCGCCACGAGCTTCGCCTTGTTGACGGCGTAGGGGATCTCCGTGATGATGACGAGGTGCTTGCGCCCGGACTTTTCCGTCGTCCAGCGGCCGCGCAGCGCGATGGAGCCGCGCCCCTCCGTGTAGAGGGCTTGCAGCTCGTCGCGGCCCGTCAGCACCACCCCGCCCGTCGGGAAGTCCGGGCCGGGGATGCGCTTCGCCAGCTCGGCGTCCGACGCGTCCGGCCGCTCCAGCAGCAGCACCGCGGCGTCGATGACCTCGCGCAGGTTGTGCGGCGGGATGCGCGTCGCCATGCCCACGGCGATGCCCTCGGCCCCGTGCACGAGCAGGTGCGGGATCTGCGCCGGCAGCACCACCGGCTCCTGGTGCTGGCCGTCGTAGTTCGGGCGGAAATCGACCGTGCGCTGCCCGATCTCGGAGAGCAGCTCCACCGCGAGGGGCCGCAGCTTGCACTCCGTGTAGCGCATCGCCGCCGCTTCATCGCCGTCCAAGCTGCCGAAGTTCCCCTGGCCGTCCACCAGCGGGTGCAGCAGCGAGAAGGGCTGCGCCATCCGCACCAGCGCCTCGTAGATGCTCGAATCGCCGTGCGGGTGGTACTTCGCCATCACCTCGCCCACGACGGCCGCGCTTTTGCGGTAGCGCTCGTCCGGCAGCAGGCGCAGGTTGCGGTACATCGCGTACAGGATGCGCCGCTGCACGGGCTTCAGGCCGTCCCGAACGTCCGGGAGCGCGCGGGCCGTGATGACCGACAGCGCGTAGTGCAGGTAGCGGTGCCGGGTCGCGTCGTGGAGCGCGACGGCGTCGGAGTCGGGCGTCATGGCGGGCCGGGCGGCGGGAGGCGAGGGGAGGCGGCGGGCGGGGTCGCGCAGGATAGCAGGTGCGGCGGCGCTTGCACAGGGTCAAGACCACCCTTCAGACGACGCCTCAACGTGACGCGCGCCCGTGGACGTGTGAAGGCATCGCCATGGCCCCTCCGCCCGCGCCGCCCGCGCCGTCCACGCGCTTCATCCTCGCCTTCGGCGTCCTCCTCTTCGCCGCCGCGATGGCCTTCCTCCTCGTGTACGACGGCGCCGAGGTCCAAAAGCTGCCGCCCCGCGCGCGGGACCGCAACCACCCGCTCCCGCCGGCCGAGGCCACCCCCACACCGCCGCCGCCGCCGCCCTCGCCCGGCGCGGGCTGAGGCGCGGGCCCGCAGGTCTTCCGCGGTGGTTGTTCGTCATGGGGCAGGGGAAACCAAAGGTTTCCCCCGCAACGCCCCCTTCCTCTCCGCTCCGACGCGGTCGGTTGCGCCGGGCAGGACAGGGCCCGCGCGGCCGGTCCGAGAGCCGCCGCCGCCGCCTCTGACGTGGGGTTGACAGCGCCCACGGAACCGCCCGCCGGCCCGGGGGTCGGGCCAGGGTAGATTGGAGGCCGTCATGCTCTCTGCCCTCTTCGTCCTGCTCCTCTCCGCGGCGACGCCCGCGGACGCCTGCGCCATGCCGGTCCGCCAGGTGGCGGTCCGCGCCCCGGCGGTGGCCCCGGGCGCTCCCGCGGCCCCGGCGCCGGCCCTGGCCGCTGTGTTCGACGAGATTGACGCCGCGCAGGGCGCTCCTGTGGCCGCTCCGGCCGCGCCGCCCCTGGCCCCGGCGTCGGCGCCCACCGCCGCCCCGGCGCCCACCGCCG
>JBEIVK010000673.1:0-2604 GCA_040373935.1 Alphaproteobacteria bacterium | reverse complement strand
CTCGCGCCGCGGCGGGCGGAGCGTCGTTCTTTCCGACCTTCCCGCCGGCCGCAGGGGGCGCGGCGTCCGGCGCGGG
The DNA here is from genome assembly GCA_040373935.1 of Alphaproteobacteria bacterium. Taxonomy (GTDB): domain Bacteria; phylum Myxococcota_A; class UBA796; order UBA796; family UBA2385; genus JBEIVK01. Next base: position 2,528 of record JBEIVK010000673.1, on the reverse strand, counting down.
CGAGCCCCCACCACACGCGAGACCGAACACGAGGAGCGACGACACCACCTTGGACATGGGACCTCCCGGCGCAACGCGGACCCGACGGGGCCCCATGCGTCGCGCGACCCGCCCGCCGTAGCATCGCCGCCGCGGCATGTCCAAGGCCGCGCGCCCCTTCACGGCCGCGCGGCGGGGACGGGCGCCGTCACCCCGGCGGGCGCGCCCCCGGCTCGTCGGCCGGCGGCAACCGCCCGGCACGGGCAGCCTCGATGGTGCGGGCCAAGCCGGCCAGCCCGCGGTCGATGACCTCCAGCGACGGCCCGAAGCTGAACCGCGCGAAGCCCTGAAAACGCGAGCGACGCTCGGGGCGGCGGTGCCCGGGGTTGATGTCGAAGAACTCGCCAGGGACGACGATGGTCTGCTCGTGCAAAGCCGCGCGGAACAGGCCCATGCCCGTCTGCAGCGGGGCGGGCAACCGCGACAGGTTGCCCCAGCAGTAAAACCCGCCTTGCGGCAGCAGATCGACCTCGATCCCCAGCGCGTCCAGCCCCTCGACCATGCGCTGCCGCTTGGCCCGGAAGGAGCGATGCAAGGCCGCGGCCTCGGCGTCCGCCACGCTGCGCTCCAGCAGCGGGAGCGCGGCCCGCTGCAAGGGATGCGGGCAGCCGCCATCCAGGAAGGAGCCCGCGCTGCTCATGGCCGAAATGACCTCGCGCGGGCCGACCGTCCAGGCCACCCGCCACCCGGGGTAGCGCCAGTTCTTGGTGAGGCCGTCCACGATGACGACCGGGTCGGCGTCCACATCGTCGACGTGGGCAGCGGCAGACACCGTGTGCTGCCCGGGCAGGTAGCAGTAGTGGCTGTAGAACTCATCCAAGACCAGCGTGCAGCGAAGGTCCCGGCAGGCCGACACCCAGTCCGAGAGGCCCTCGCCGTGCAAGACCCGGCCGGTGGGGTTGCTCGGATTGGAGAGCAAGATCGCCGAGAGGCCGCGGCCGAGGATTTCCTCGCGGAGCTGGCCCCCGGAGAAGCCGTAGCCCCGCGCCGGGTCGAGCTGGATCGGGATGGGGACGAAGGTGCCGAAGGCGCCGAGCAGCTCTTCGTAGGCGGTGTAGTCGGGCAGGAAGTGGCCGACGTTGACGCGGCCGAGCGTGGCGACGATGCGCGTGAGGCCGGGGCGCCCGCCGGCAGAAATGGCGACGTTGTGGCGGGTGTACTGGCTTTTCTTGCCCTTGCGGTAGCGCTCGTTGTAGAGCGCGGCGACGGCATCCCGCAGCTCCGGGAGGCCGTCCACGGGGGCGTACTCGTGCTCGCCCGGCGACACCGTGACGGCGTCGATGCGCGGGGGCGCCCCGGGGATGGGGCCCGTCTCCGGGGCGCCCTGCCCGAGATTGGCCCAGGCCGGGTGGTCCCCCCGGTAGCCGAGGCGCGCGGCCTCCTGCATGACGTAGATGACGCCGGTGCGGGGGACCGCGCGGAAGCCTGGGAGGAGGGTGTCGGTCGGGCTCATGAAGGCGTCTTAGCGCGGCGCCGGCCCAGGCGCCGGTGGGGGGAAGCTCAGCCGGCCACGGGCAGCGCGGCTGTGTCCCAGGTGTCGAGCAGCGCGCGGGCGGCGCCGTGGCCCGGCAGGGTGGCCGCCCGCCGACACGCCAGCCAGGCATCGGCCTCCAAGCCGCAAATCCGCAGGGCTTCCACCGCCGCGACGAGGCCCTCCCCGCACAAGGCAGCGGGCCGGGCGAGCGCGAGCCGGGCCAAGGTGACGGCCGGACCGCTGGCCCCCCGAACGGCGAGCAAGCGGGCGCGCTGGGCCGTCCACAGCAGACGATCCGGATCGGCGTGGTGCAGGACCCCGACCGCCCGCAGCGCGACCGCCGCCGCCTCGCGGTTGGTGCCGCCCAGCCGCGCAAGGGCCAGGACGCCCGCCGCCCGGGCCGGCGCGTCGGCCCGACCCAAGGCCTCCCACGCCGCCTCGGCCGCCGCGCCGGCAGGGAGGTGTTCGTGATCCAGCGAGAGCGCGAGGTCGAGCTGGCGCTCGGCGTCGACCAGCGGGCTGTGCACAGGGAGCGCGGCGTATTCGGCGTCGGTGGCGAGGATGCGCGAGACAACGCCATCGTCTTGCAGTCGCCCGAGCGCGCTGGTGGCCGGCGCGGGGGCTGGCCAGCGCCCCGTGCAGACCCGGCGGCGCAGGCGCTCCGGGCTGAGCCAGCCCAGTTCGGGCCGCGGCACCAGCGCGGCCGCCGAGCGCAGGACCGAAGCGGAGGCCCAGCCGGCGGGCGCCGCGGGGTTGGCCAGGACGACGGGCGGCGTGTCCGCCCCTGCCTGCGCGAGCAACCGCGCCCAGCGGGCGGCCTCGGCGTGGGCGGGGCAGGCCGCCTGTGCGGCGCCCACGGCGGCCTCTGCGCCCGGGGCGTCGCCGTCGAGGAGGGCGTGCCAGGCGAGGTCGCACCAGGCGTCCGCGCGGTCTCCCGGGCGGCCGGCTGCGGCGCGCGCGCGGGCCCACCGCGGGGCGTCGGGGCCAAAGACGCTGGCGAGCGCGATGGCCTCGG
>JBEIVK010000835.1:0-1925 GCA_040373935.1 Alphaproteobacteria bacterium | reverse complement strand
CTCCTCGGGAGCCGGGAAGAGGAGGTCCACCGGAGGCGGAAGCTCCAGGTCCGGCAAGCGGAGCACGATGCCGTCGTCCGTCCACAACGCCTGCACCGGCGCGCCGAGGCGCTCCTCCAGGACGGCGGACAGCGCCATCGCCCACGGGGCGTGGATGCGCGCGCCGCGGGCCGAGAGAACGCAGACCCGCCAATCTCCGAGCTCGTCGCGGAAGCGCTCGACGACGATCTGGGTGTCGGTGGGGAGCACGCCGGTCGCCGCGCGCTGCTCGACCACGAGGGCCAGGAGGTTGCCGGCGGCGTAGGCGTCGAGGCCGAGCTCCGCCTGCAGCCACGGCCCCGCGCCCTCGCCGCGCGCCGCGAGCTCCCGCACCAGGGCGCCCATCGCCTCACCGATGTCCGGGGGACGACCCGGCCCCTCTCCACGCCAGAACGGCATGCGCCCCGGCTCCCCGGGAGCCGGCGCCACGAGCACGCGGTCCGCGCGCAGCTCGACCACGCGCCAGGCGCTCGCGCCCAGCAGAAACACGTCGCCCTTGCGGCTCTCGTGAACCATCTCCTCGTCCAGCTCTCCCACCCGCGGGCCGTCGGGGGCCACCATCACCGGGTAGAGGCCGCGGTCCGGGATGGTGCCGGCGTTGGCCATCAGCACCGGGAACGCGTCACGTCGGGCAACGATGACGTCGGTGCCGCGATCCCAGCGGATGCGCGGCCGCAGGTCCCGCAGCGCCTCGGCCTCCGTGGCGGGGGCGTCGACCCGTCCGGCGAGCATGTCGAGCACGGCCCGCAGCGTGTCCTCCCCCAACGCGGCATAGGGCCCCGCGCGCCGGACCACCGCGAGCAGGTCCGGCAACGGCCACTCGCGCTCGAAGGCCATCGCGACGATCTGCTGGGCCAGCACATCGAGCGGCGCGCGCGGCGGGCGCAGGGCCTCGACCGACGCGGTGCGCATGCGCGCGGCGACCACGGCGGCCTCCAAGACCTCACCGCGGTGGCGGGGAAAGATGCGGCCCCGGCTCGTCTCGCCGACCGCGTGTCCGGCCCGCCCGACCCGCTGCAAGCCCGAGGACACGCCCCCCGGCGAGCCCACCTGGATCACGAGGTCCACCGCGCCCATGTCGATGCCGAGCTCCAGCGAGCTGGTCGCCACGATGCACGGCAAGAGGCCGCCCTTCAGCGCCTCTTCGATGTCGCGGCGCTGGTCATGGGACACGCTGCCGTGGTGCGCGCGGGCGATGGGCGCGAGGCCCGCCTCGGCCGCGAGCTCGTTCAGGCGCAGGGCGATGCGCTCGCAGAGGCGCCGGGAGTTGGCGAAGACGATGGTGGTCCGATGCGCGCGGACCAAGCCGAAGATGGCCGGGTGGATGGCCAGCCAGACGCCCTGGCGGTCTCCCGGGGAGACCGACACCGCGGCCGGGTTGGGCGCCGCCAACGCGGCCGCGCCCTCCGGCGGGGATTCGAGGTCCGGCAGCGGCACGACCACGCCGAGGTCCAGCCGGGGCGGCGCCGAGGCATCCACGATCGCGACCGGGCGGTCGCCGCCGAGGAAGCCCGCGACCACCGACAGCGGGCGCTGCGTGGCGGAGAGGCCGATGCGCTGCGGGTCCTGGTGGGCCAGGGCGGACAGGCGCTCCAAGGACAGCGCGAGGTGCGCGCCGCGTTTGGTGGCGGCGACCGCGTGGATCTCGTCCACGATGACGCATTCGACGGTGCGCAAGGCCTCCCGGGCGCTGCTCGACAGCAGCAGAAACAACGACTCCGGCGTCGTGACGAGGATGTCGGGCGGGTCCCGCGGGAAGGCGCGGCGCTCGCGGGCGGGCGTGTCGCCCGTGCGCAGCGCGACCCGCGCGGGGTGCCAAGGCAGCCCCCGGGCCGCGGCCGCCGCCGCGATGCCGGCCAGCGGCGCGCGCAGGTTGCGCTCGACGT
>JBEIVK010000828.1:0-1938 GCA_040373935.1 Alphaproteobacteria bacterium | reverse complement strand
GCGCGGCGTCGAGGGAGTCCGGCGGTGGGTCGCCCGGCTGGGTGCCCGCCAACGCGGGCGCCGCGGCCGCCCCGCCCGCGCGCGCGCGCAGCGCCCGCACGCCCTCCCCGAGCGGTGGACCGGTCGGCACCCCGTGGAGCAAGGCGACGAAAACGCCTTGTGAGGCAGCGCTCACGCAGACGCCGTCGGCCCGTCGACGGCGTGGGCCAGGAGGTCCTCGAGCCGGCAGACCTCCAGCGCCCGCCGGTGCGTCGCGGCGAGGCGCACCAGCGGTGCCATTCCTGCGCGGCGCGCCTCCTCCCAGCGCGAGGCGCAGAGGCACCAGCCGTCCCCCGGCTTCAGGCCCGGAAAGCCGTATTCCGGCATCGGGGTCATCAGATCGTTGCCCTGCGCGCGGCTGAACGCCAGGAACTCCGCCGTCACCACCGCGCAGACCGTGTGGGAGCCGCGGTCGGCCGTGTGGGTGTTGCAGCAGCCGTCCCGGAAGAAGCCGGTGCGCGGGTCCATCGAGCAGGTGGCGAGGGGCTCGTCCAGGACGTTGAGCGACTTGTCGGGCTTCATGGGGTGACTCCTTTGGTGGAGGGGTGTAGCCTCCTCGGGGCGCGCGCCCACTGGAGCCCCCCGATGTCCGTGCCCAGCCCGTTCACCGTCTCCACCGCGGCCGTCGGTCCCGAAGCCGCGCCCTTCCTTGCGCCTCTCGAGGCGGACGGCCGCTTCGGCAATCCCTGGGGTGTCGGGCTCGACAAAGGCCTCCTGGACGTCTTGCGCTGGCGGCTCCTCGCGCCAGATCCCCTGCGCGCCGCCAAGCGGGGCGCCCCGCCAGCCCCCGCCCACGCGGACCCGTCCGCGGCCTGGGCTGCCCAGGGCGATGGCCCCGCCGTGCAGTGGCTCGGGCACGCCAGCCTGCGCGTCCGCATCGACGGCGTCACCCTTCTCATCGACCCTGTCTTTGGCCGCGCGGGGCCGGTGGTGCCCCGCCTCGTGGCCGCGCCGCTCCTCCCCGATGCCCTCGGCCCGGTGGACGCCGTCGTCGTCACCCACGGCCACTTCGACCATCTCGACGTGCCGAGCCTGCGCGCGCTCGCCGCCCGCCATGGGCGCGCGCTGCCCGTCATCCTGCCCCGCGGGCTCGGCGCCGCCCTTCCCCCAGACGCCGGCCAGCCCATCGAGTGCACCTGGTGGCAGGGCGTGCGCATCGGGGCCGTCGAGGCCGTGCTCGTCCCCGCCCAGCACTGGCACCGCCGCGGCCCCTTCGACACCAACCGCGCGCTCTGGGGCGGCGTCGTCCTGCGGGGCAGCCGCAGCGTGTATCACAGCGGCGACACCGGGTACTTTGGCGGTTTCTCCACCATCGGGCAGGTCTTCCCCGGGCTCGACCTCGCCGTGCTCCCCCTCGGCGCGTGGGCGCCGCGCTGGTTCATGGCCCCGCAGCACATGGACCCGGCCGGCACCGTCCAGGCCTTCCGCGACCTCGGCGCCCGCCGCTTCCTCGGCATGCACTGGGGCACCTTCGACCTCACCGACGAGCCCCCCTGCCACGGCCCCGCCGAAGAGCTGCCCCGCGCGCTCGACGCCCTCGAGGTCCCCCACAGCCGCGCGTGCCTCCTGCCCATCGGCGGTGCGCTGCGGCTCGACGCCGACGAGCCGCCTCCACCGCTCTTTGATGGATGGCTCAGGGGACAGGGGAAACCAAGGTTTCCCCCGTAACGCCCCCTTCCTTCCCGCCCCCCGCACGCGCCCAGTCGCGGGACGAGGCCGGCCTGCCCGCCTGGCGGGTGGGCGGCGCTGCCCGTCCTGCGTCGGGCCGGCCCCGACCTGCCGCGCCGGGGGACACCGCCCACCTTGGGTTGCGGCTGCCCGCCCGAGGTTGCGGGCGATCGCGCGCGGTTTCTGCAGCGCGACCGAGTTTGCCGCCGCCCGCCCGGGGTTTCTGCTGGG
>JBEIVK010000415.1:0-4056 GCA_040373935.1 Alphaproteobacteria bacterium | reverse complement strand
GGGCGCGGGCCGGCGGCGGGGAGACCGGGCGCCGCGGGCCCGGCCGGGCGGGGCGACGGGAGCTGTTCCAAAATGGATCGGGGGCCTGATCGATTTTGGATCACCAGAGCCTCCAGGGGCGCGCCCCGCGCAGCATAGCGCCCGGCACGGCCCTTGCATCGCCTTGCCGCGCCGGGCTGCGGCGGCCTGGCCGGAGGTGAGCATGGACGTGACCTTCCACGGGGTGCGCGGCAGCGTGCCGACGAGCGGCCCGCAGACCTTGGACGTCGGCGGGCAGACCTCCTGCGTGCGGGTGGCGCACGGCGGCCACACCCTGCTGCTGGACGCGGGGACGGGCCTGCGCGCGGCGGGCGCGGCCCTGGGCCCCGGCCCCCACCGCCTCACCCTCCTGCTGTCGCACCTCCACTGGGACCACATCCAGGGCTTCCCCTTCTTCGGCCCGGCCTACCAGCGCGGCACCGAGATCACCGTGGTCTGCATCGGGGCGGCCGCCACGGCGGCGCGGGCCTTCGGCCAGCAGATGCGCGCGCCGGCCTTCCCGGTGCCGCTGCGGGCGCTGCCCGCCACCCTGCGCTTCGTGGCGGCGCCGCGGCGCGGGGCGCTGGAGCTGGGGCCCTTCACGGTGCGCGCCCTCGACCTGCAGCACCCGGACCGCACGGCGGCCTGGCGGGTGGAGGCCGGCGGCCGGCGCCTCGTCTACGCGACGGACCACGAGCACGGCGAGCGCCTGTTCGCCCCGCTCCTGGACTTCGCGGCGGGGGCAGACCTGCTCATCCACGACGCCCAGTACACCGACGCCGAGTGGTGCGGGGAGGCCGGGCCGTCGCGGCGGGGCTGGGGGCACAGCACCTGGCAGCAGGCGGTCGGCGCGGCCCAGGCGGCCGGCGCGGCCCGCCTCGCGCTCTTCCACCACGACCCGGACCGCGCGGACCGCGCGGTGGCCGGCATCGAGACGATGGCGCGCGCGCGCTTTCCGGCGGCCTTCGCCGCCCGCGAGGGCGAGACGGTGGCGCTTTGACCAGCGCGGCTCCCGCGGGCTACGCCCCGCACTGGTCTGGCCGGGTCTTCGGCCGGCACGGAGCGCCCGTGGCCGCATTCCCCGCCCTCGACGCCCTGCAGGAGCGGCTGCGCGATCACCCGCTCGATCTGGACGCCGTCCTCGCCGAGGCCATCGACGAGTCGGCGCGGCTCCTCGGCGCAGACCGCGGCACCCTGTTCCTCGTGGACCACGGGGGCGGCGGCCTGCTGAGCCGCGCCGGCCACCTGCCCGAAGGCGTGCGCATCCGGCTGCGGCCGGGCCAGGGCCTCGCGGGGTGGGTCCTCCAGAACGGCCAGGGGGTCTGCGTGCCCTCCTTGGCGGGAGACCCCCGCTTCTTCGCCGACGTGGACGCGGAGACCGGCTACCGCACCCGCACGCTGGTCGCCGTGCCGGTGCCGGGCACGCAGGCGCCGGCCGGGGTGCTGCAGTTCCTCAACAAGGTGGGCGGCGGCGTCTTCTCGGCCGAAGACCTCGCGCTGGCCGGCCTCATCGCCGGGCGCCTCGCCCGCCTGCTCGACGGCACGAGCCTGGGGCCGCAGCTCCAGCCCGGCCACCCGCGCCCCCTCGCCTTCCGCTTCAACGGCGTGGTGGGCGACAGCCCGGCCTTGCGCGCGGCCTTCGACAAGGTCGGCCGCGCCGCCCGCACCGACGCCACCGTGCTGCTGCGCGGCGAGAGCGGCACCGGCAAGGAGCTGCTCGCCCGCGCCGTCCACGACAACAGCGCGCGCGCCGGCCGCCCCTTCGTGGTGGTGGACCTCGGCGCCCTGCCCGCCGACCTGATGGAGAACGAGCTGTTCGGCCACCGCCGGGGCGCCTTCACCGGCGCCGACCGCGACTTCGACGGGCGGGTCGCCGCCGCCGAGGGCGGCACGCTGTTCCTCGACGAGGTCGGCGAGGTGCCGCTGCCGGTGCAGACGCGCCTGCTGCGGCTGCTGCAGGAGCGGAGCTACACGCCGGTCGGGGACACGCGCGCCCGCGCGGCCGATGTGCGCTTTGTCTGCGCCACCCACCGGGACTTGCGGCGGCTGGTGGACGCCGGCCGCTTCCGCGAAGACCTCTACTACCGCCTGCGGGTCGTCGAGATCGAGGTGCCGCCGCTGCGCGCCCGCGGGGCAGACGACATCGACCGCCTGGCCGACCACTTCCTCGCCACGCTCGGCGCCCGCTACGGGCGGCCCGGCCTGCGCTGGTCCGCCGAGGCGCGCGCGCGCTTGCAGGCGTGGCCCTGGCCCGGCAACGTGCGCGAGCTGCGCGCCGCCGTCGAGAGCGCCGTGGTCCTCGCGCCGGACGGGCCGCTGGGCCCCGAGGTGCTCGGCCTGGACGCCGCCCCCACGCCCGCGGCCGACGGCGGCCCGGCCTTCACCAGCCCGCCCGTGCCGCTCGACGCGCTGGAGGCGGCCTACTGCCGCTGGATGCTCGACCACTGCGGCGGCAGCCGCACCGAGGCCGCCCGCCGCCTCGGCATCGGCCGCAACACCCTGCTCCGCAAGCTCGAGGGCTGATCCCGCACCCGATCTCGGCCGCCGGCCCCGGCGTGTGCCAAGATCGGTCGGCACGGACCGGAGCTCAACATGCGACACCTCCTCGTGGCCCTCTCGTTCCTCGCGGCGGCCTGCGGCGACAAGCCGCCCGGCGGCGACGGCGACGACTGCGCCGATTCCACCGGCACCCTCGAAGGCACCGCCACCCTCGGCGGCCAGCCCGCAGCCGACGCCACGGTCTACCTCGCCACGCCGGGCGGGGACACGCGAGACACCACCGCCGACGCCGAAGGCCGCTGGTCCTTCACGGACCTGCCGCCCGGCGACTACATCGTCGCCGCCGTCGAAGCAGGGGGCCCGCCGGATTCGGGCGGCCCCGGCGAGACCTCCTGCGCATCCCCAGACACCCCGGCCACCGTCGTCGCCTGCGAGGCCACCACCGTCCCGCTGGACCTCACGGACTGCATCACCGCCGACAAACCCAATCTCTACCTCTATCCCGCGCAGGACACCCCGGCCGCCGTCCGCCTCCACCTCCGGCCCACCCAGCGCATCGTCGCGGCCGACCCGGCCTACCCCGCGGGCGGCTGGCGCGGCATCGCCCACCCCGACGGCACCTTCACCACGCAGGGCGCCCGCGCCCCCTTCCTCTTCTACGAGGTCAGCCTCGCCGGCGCCCAGGCCGCCCGCTTCCAGCGCGACGCCGGCTGGTGCCTCCCCGAAGACGGCGCCGTGGACGCCATGGCCGCCATCCTCGAGGCCTACGGCTTCACCGCCCGCGAGGTGGACGACTTCGTCGACGGCTGGCGCCACGACCTCCCGCCCAGCCCCACCGGCTACGCCGTCTATCCACAAACCAACGTCGATTTCGCCGCCGGCCTCACCCTCAGCCCGCCCTTGCCCGTGCACCGCCTGTGGCTGCTCGTCGACGACGGCGCCGCCTGCGCCGCCCGCGCCGCCCCCGCGGTCCGCCCCTTCCCGCGGCAGGGCGCGCACGCCGTCGAGTGGGGCCTCGTCCGCGACGGCCTCGTTCCGTAGCCCCTCCAGGTCGGTCTTTTCGGAGGGCAGGGAGGGGCTGCGCCCCTCCCCGCAACGCCCCTCCCCGACCCTCCCCACCCCGACCCAGCCGCCGCCCCACGCCACTCCGCCCCGCGGGATACGGCGTCCCATGCACACGATCCTCTCCTGGTTCCAGGCCGGCGGCTGGGCGATGTACGTCGCCCTCGGCTGGTCCCTCTTCGGCGGCGCCACCGGCCTCGTCGCCCTCGGCGTCGCCCTCCTCACCCCCCACCGGCGCACCGGCCTCGCCCTCGGCGCCGCCGCCTTCGGCCTCCTCGCCCTCGGCACCGGCGTCGCCGGCTACCTGCACGGCATGGCCACCGTGGAGGAGGTCCTCGCCCTGGTCGACCCGTCCCAGCGCGCGCTCCTCCTCGCCGCCGGCCAGGACGAAGCCCAAAACAACCTCGAAATGGGCGCCCTGGGCGCCGCCCTCCCCCTGCTCCTCGGCCTGGGCGCCCTGGCCCGCGCGGCGGCGCG
>JBEIVK010000695.1:0-2506 GCA_040373935.1 Alphaproteobacteria bacterium | reverse complement strand
GCGCGGGCCGGCCCCCTCCCCCTCAGAACGCGTAGCGCGCCCGGGTGAACACCTGTGACCCGCCGCCCGCCGGATCCCCGAACTTCGACCACGACTCCCCGAACAGCAGCACCGCGCCGCCCGCCAGCTCGAAGCCGTTGCCGAACTTGTGGGACAGCTCCGGGTACAGCACGTAGGACCGCGCCTTCTCGGTGTGCCACGCGTAGGTCTTGGTGGTGCGCGCCTCGGCGGCGTCGTCCCAGGTCTCCACGAGGATGGGCGTGAAGTCCACGATGGCGAAGGTGCGCAGCAGGTTCTGCCCGAAGGTGAAGTCGAGCCCCAGCACGCCGTAGTCGCCGATGCGCGGCCGCAGCGTCTCCTCGATGCAGTTTTCGCCCTGGCGGTCCAGCAGGTTGCACGCGGCCACGCCGTCGGCGTCGGTGAGCAGGCGGGCCTGGCGCAGCGTGTTCGTGCCCTCGAAGAGCCAGTCCCCAGCGCCGAACTCGTCGGGCATGCCGTGGACCCACTGGCCGTTCAGGTACACATGCTTGCCGAGGCTGTAGTCCAGGCCCACCGTCCACTTCATGAACGGATCCGCCTGGACCGACGTGGGCTTCACGCCCTTGCCGAGCCCGTAGTCGTACTCGCCGGCCGGCTGGGTGTAGATGCCGAGGTTCAGCTCGTCGTTGGTGATGGACATCGGCGTCGCCTCCGGCCGGATGTAGGCGATCTCCGCCCGGTATCCGATGGGGGCGATCTTCTTGCTCATCCAACCGAGCGCGTCCACCTCGCCCGACGCGTTGACGCCGAGCACCTGCATCTTCGGGAAGCCCACCGCGGGCGTCGTGACGAGGCGGCCGTTGATGCAGTCCTCCGGGTCGGCCGGGTTGCAGGCCTGCCCGGGGGCGGCGACCGTGTGGTTGGCCACCGGCACGGGGAAGTCGAAGCGCCCGTCGTACCAGGACACCGCGATGTCCTGGTTGAGCACCGTGCCGGCGACCCGCGCGCTCCACTGCATGTTCTGCAGCGTGTTTTCAGGCATCACGGGGTTGACGCCGCCCACCACCGTCGGCCAGCCGAGGAGGTTCTCGACCAGGAAGGCCTCGGCCAGCAGCTTGCGGCGCAGCGCGTCCTGCTGCACGGGCACGCGGTCCACCATCGCCAAGGCGAGCGAGCCGGTGTCCGGCAGCAGCGCGGGCTTGAACACCGGGACCACGACCGCCGAGAGCGTCCAATCGGCGGCGGGGGTGTAGTCCACGCGCGCCATGACGTTCCCAAGCTGATCGCCAAAGAGCAGCGGGTCTTCGATGTCGTCCGCGTTGAGGTTGTTGGTGGGGTTAAACTGGTCCCCCACGCCCCACATCACCCGCTGCTGGCCGACACGGATGTCCAGGCCGCGCAGCCCGACGTCCCACGCCTCCACGTACATCGAGTGCAGCTCGATGCGGTGCGGGTCCACCACCTCCCGGCGCGCGAGGTCTGCCACGTCGTCGATCGGTGCGTGGAAGCCCATGTAGACGAGGTCTGCGTCCAGCACGAAGCGCGAGCGCCCCTGCTTGGCCGAGAGCCGCGTCTTCAGGAGGTTTTGGTTGCGGTTGAAGGACGGGTCGAGCTGCTGGAGGTTGTACCAGCTCCCCGTCTTCACCGTGTCGATGCGGTAGCGGATGTCCGTCTGCAGCAGGCCGCTGTACTCGACGTCCACGGCACGCGCCGGCGCAGAGAGGGCGGCGGCACCGGCGGCCGCCGTCAGGAAGCGTCGCATGGCTCAGGGGCCCCGCTGCAGGTTGCGCTGGGAGAAAAGGTCCTCGGAGAGGCCGGTGTTGATGCCCTGCACGGACTGGGTGAGCGTGGTGTGCGCGTCGCCCTTCGTGTGGTCCACCATCTTCAGGGTGCCGGGGATGCAGATGTCCCCTTTGCACGCATAATCCGAGCGGGTCTCCGTCTTGATCTTCTCGCCCTTGGCGTTGAAGTAGCGCACCTCGTTGGGCAGGCTGTCCGCCTTGCGCACCGCGACCTCCAGCTTCGGATAGGCCACCTCGGCCCCGGGCTTCGGCGTGAGGGCGATGGTCCAGACCTCGGCCGTCTCGTTCAGAAGCTTGGCCTCGTAGGCCTCGGCGTAGCGGCTGGTCGCCATGTCCGCGTCGGCGAACATCGTGCCCATGAAGCCCTGGTTGTTGACGTGCGACGCGACACGACGGACCTTGTTGTACGCCGGGAGGTACACGTACATCTGCGTGCGGTCCAGCACGAGCACGCGGGTGCCCTTCATGTCGCCGGGGGCCTCGAAGTCCACGAGCCGGCGCGGGCCCTTCACCTGCAAGCGGAAGGCCATCTCCAGCGGCGAGCGCCCGGGGATGACGGTGATGGCCTTGACGCTGGCCTGGAAGTCGCGGGGGCGGTTGGTGGCGTCGTCCTGCTTGAGTAGCACCGGACCCCCGTCGCCCGCGGGGGCGACCCCGGGCGCGGACAGCGAGACGAGCGCAAGCACGGCGGCGAACAGGCAGACTCGACGGATCATGGGGTGACT
>JBEIVK010000274.1:0-5496 GCA_040373935.1 Alphaproteobacteria bacterium | reverse complement strand
GCGGTGCCGCGCCTGCCCCGGCCGGCGCAGCGCCCGCACCGGCCCCGGGGGGAGCGGCGCCCGCTCCCACCCCCGCTCCCACTCCCTGACCCGAGGAAGCACCTGTGAACACCGCTGCGATCCTCGACCGCCTCGTCCGGCTGCCCCGCACCCAACGGCTCGCGCTGTATGGCTTGGTGCTGGCCGTCGTCGCGTTGGTCTACTTCGTCGCCCTTTTCCTCCCCGCCAACTCGGAGATCGACTCCCTGCGCGCCCGCCAGGCTGAGCTCGTGACTCAAAAGCGGCAGGTCGAGGCCCGCATCAAGAACAAGTCGCTCTTCGACGCGCAGTTGGAGCAGCTGAAGCAAGACCTCGTGCAGGCGGTCAAGGAGCTCCCGAACGACCGCGAGATTCCCGGTCTCCTCAAGGGCATCAGCAGCCTCGGCAAAAAGGTCGGCTTGGAAGTCTCGAAGTTCCAGCCGCTCCCCGAGGTGGTGGGCGAGTACGTGGCCGAGGTCCCGGTTTCGCTGGAGGTCCAGGGCTCGTACCACGAGGTCGCGATGTTCTTCGACCGCCTCTCCAAGATGAACCGCATCGTGTACGTGCAGGACATCGAGATGGAGAAGCCCGAAGAGCGCGGCGGGAAGGTCTATCTCCAGGTGTCGGGCAAGGCGGTGACCTTCCGCTTCTTGACCGACGAGGAGCGGGCCGCGGCTGACGCCCGGGCAAAGGCCAAGAGCAAGGGCGGTCGTGGCAAGGCCAAGGCTGCGCCCGCTGCCGGAGGTGGTGAATGAGCCGCACGTCCTTGCGCGCGCCCGCGTGGATGCTGGCGCTCGCCCTGGCCCCGCTCGGTGGGTGTGGGATCCTGGATTTCTTCATCTCGGGATCTGACGAGGCCTCCGGCCCAGCGGGCCCCGCAGCGCCGGCAGCGAAGGTTGAGCGCGCCCGCGACGCCCTCGACCTCGCGATCGAGGCCCAGGCGGAGTACGTGTACAACCCGGTTGGCAAACGGGACCCGTTCCGCTCGTTCCTCGTCGCTGGCGAGCGCACCACCTCCGAACAGCGGGTCCCCACCCAAAAGTACGAGCTGGACCAGTACGCCCTTGTGGGCATCATTTGGGGCGTCGATCGCCCGCGGGCCCTCGTGGAAGACCCGGAAGGGGTTGGCCACGTGATGGAGCTCGGTACCTACATCGGGAAGAACTGGGGCAAGGTCACCCAGATCTCGGCTGACAAGGTCGTGGTGACCGAAGAGTACACCACCCTCGACGGCGAGCTCTCGATCAACAACATCGCCTTGACCCTGCCGAACACCGGCGACGGGAGTGTGCGTTGATGCGTCCGAATCCCAATCAGACGGCTCCGTCTTCCCGCCGCCTGGCCTTCGCTCCGGTGCTCGCCGTGGCGCTTCTGGCCGGTGGGGCGGTCGCGGCCGGCACGGCCACGCTGCAGCAGGTGCAGGTCACGGCGGGCGCGTCCCCCGAGATCGTCCTGCACCTCGACACCGCCGCTGCGGGGTCCGCGGTCTCCACCTTCACCTTGTCGGGGCCGGAGCGCCTCGTCATCGACGTGGCAGACGCTCGGGCCAATCCGGAGATCCGCGAGGTGGCGGGCGATGGTTCCGTGGTGGACCGCGCGGAGGTCATCACCTTCGACGACGGCCAGGGCCTCATCAGCCGGGTCACCCTCTACCTGAACCGCCCGGCCGACAGCCTGGAGGCCCGGGTCAACACCGAGGGCAACCAGGTGAAGGTCGCGCTGGCGCCCCGTTCTGCGGCCACGGACCCCGTGGCGGCGGCGCTCGGCACCGCGGGCGGCGAGGTGACCACGGACGCCGGTACCATCGCGGCGGCGCCCGATGGTCGCCCGCCCTCGGGCCCTGAGCGCATGCCGACGGGCCCGGCGGTGGCCTCCTTGGATGTGCAAAACCTCGACAGCGCGACGCGGGTGGTCATCGGTCTGCAAAACCTGGAGGGCGTGCAGGTCACCCAGCCCCAGCCCAACCTCATCGTGGCCGATGCGCCGGGCGCCTTCCTGCCGAGCTCGCTCACGCGCCCGCTTGACATGAGCGAGTTCTACAGCCAGGTGCAGTCGGTGCGCGCGTACCGCACCGCCAACGGCGCCCGGGTCGCCATCTCGCTCCGCGGCGCGGGCACGTTCCGCGTCGTGCCGGGCCCCAACGGATACACCTTCATCGATGTCGACATCCCGGCCGAGCTCCAGCAAGACCGCGCGAACGCGCGCGAAGGCTTCGCCGGTGTCGCCCCGTCCTCCTCGGACAGCGGCATCCGCAGCGGCACCCAGCAGGAGATCGTCATCGGCGAGACCGGCCGCACCAGCGACCCCTCGGCCGTGTGGGGCACCGGCGCCGGCGCGGATGGCCCGTCTGCCCGCCTCTGCGGCGCGTCCGCCATGGGGGCAGATCCGAGCTCCTCGTCGGCCGCGCCCTACAGCGGGCGGCGCATCAGCCTGGACTTCGTGAACGCGGATATCCACGCCATCTTCCGCCTGATCAGCCACGTCTCGCGGCTGAACATCGTGGCCGGCGACGACGTGGACGGCCGCATCACCGTCCGCATGACGGATGTGCCTTGGGATCAAGCCCTGGCGGCCATTCTCCAGGCCAAGAGCCTCGGTGGGCAGTGCTTCGGCAACATCATCCGTGTCGCCCCCATCGAGACCATCAAGGCCGAGCAGCAGGCGCGCCTCGAAGAGTTCCAGGCACGCCAGACGCTGACGCCCCTCCAGACGCTCATCGTCCCGCTCAACTACATGCAGGCGTCGGACCTGCAGGGGCAGATCAAGTCCCAGCTCAGCGCGCGCGGCTCGGTCGAGGTGGACCAAGCCGGCAACCAGCTCATCGTCAAGGACATGCCGGAGAACCTCGCGCAGATCCGCGAGGTCGTCCGCCACTTGGACCGCGAGACCCCGCAGGTGCTGATCGAGGCCCGCATCGTCGAGGCGGCCAGCAACTACAGCAAGTCGCTCGGTATCCAGTGGGGCATGGACTTGGATGCGTCCACGCGCACGGGGTACTCCACGGGGCTGTTCTTCCCGAACAACGTCGGGGTGAGCGGCGGCGTCGCCCGCACCCGGCAGACGCCCACGTTCTACTCGCCGGACGCCAACGCGCTGATGGTGGACATGGGCGCGGAGGGCGCGCGCTCCGCCGTGGCCTTCAACCTTGGCAGCATCCCGGGCCTTGTGGACCTCGACGCGCGCCTCTCGGCGATGGAGTCCGAGGGGTGGGGCAAGGTGGTGAGCACCCCCAAGGTCACCACCCTGGACAACCGCCCGGCTGAGGTCTCCCAGGGCGCGCGCATCCCGTTCCTCTCCACCTCGGCCGGTGGCACGAACGTCCAGTTCGTGCAGGCCGCCTTGGAGATGAAGGTTACGCCGCACATCACGAGCGAGGGCAAGGTCTTCCTCAACGTCGTGGTGACGAACAACCGCGCCGACTTCTCGCGGCTCGTCTTGGGCAACCCGACCCTCCAGATCAAGGAGGTGCGCACCCAGCTCCTCGTGGCGGACGGCGACACCACCGTCCTGGGCGGGGTGTTCTCCACGGAGGAGGGCGTGAGCCGCAACTCGACGCCCGGGCTGTCCAAGCTCCCGCTGCTCGGCTACCTCTTCAAGAACGCGACGACGACGCAGTCTCGCAACGAGCTGCTCGTGTTCATCACGCCGCACGTCATCACCAAACAGACGACGACGTCTGCCCGGTGAGCGAGGCCCCGCTCTGTCTCGGCGGCTTCATGGCCGTCGGGAAGAGCACAGTCGGGCCCATCCTCGCTGCGCGCCTCGGCTGGTCCTTCGTGGACCTCGACCTCCGCGTCGCGGTTGAGACGGGGCGCAGCGCCGCCGAATGGTTCGCGGAGGCGGGGGAGGGCGCGTTTCGGGAGGCGGAGCTGCGCGCGCTCGGGGCGGTGCTGTCCCGGCCCCGCGTGGTCCTCGCGCTCGGCGGCGGGACGCTCCACCGGCGGCCGGCGCGCGAAGCGGTGCGCGCCGCGGGCGCTCCGTGCGTGATGCTGCGCGCGACGTGGGAGACGGTAGCGCCGCGCATCCAAGCGTCGGAGCGTCCGCTGCGTCATGTCGCGGCAGGCCTGTACGCGGAGCGGTCGTCCGCCGAAGGTCGGTGTCGCGCGCCCGCGGTGTGGGTGGACGGGCGCAGCCCCGCCGCCGTGGCCGACGCGGTGCTGGAGGCGCTGCAATGGGTGGCCTGACGCTGGACACGCCGCTGGGGCCGTCCACGATCCGCTGGTGGCCGGGCGGCCCCGAGGAGGCCGGCGCGGCGATCGCCGCCCGTTTTGGCCCGGGGGACGTCCACATCGTGTGCACGCCCGTCGTCTGGCCGCTCTGGGGCTCCGCCTTGACGGCGGGCCTCCGCGCGGCGGCGCTGCGTGCGCAGGTGCACCTGGTGCCCGACGGCGAGGCCGCCAAGACCCCCGAGGTCTGGGCGCGTCTCTGTGAGTCCTTGCTGGGCGCGGGCCTCCGGCGAGATCGCCCGGTGTTGGCCTTCGGCGGGGGCGCGGTCGGGGACCTCGCGGGCTTCGCCGCCGCCGTCGTGCTGCGGGGGGTGCCCTTCGTCTTCGTGCCCACGACGCTGCTCGCGATGGTGGACGCCTCCGTCGGGGGCAAGACCGCGATCAACGCCGCCCACGGCAAGAACCTGATCGGCGCCTTCCATCCGGCGTCGCTGGTGCTCGCGCCGCTGCGCTGCCTCGACACGCTGCCCCGCGCGGAGCGTGCGAGCGGCCTGGGCGAAGTGCTCAAGCACGCCATGCTGGCAGACGCGCCGCTGCTGGCGCGGCTGCAGGCCGAGGGCGCGGATTTTGCGCGGGGGCTGCCAGGGTGCCTCGCTGATGCGGTCGCGTCCTGCGTGGCGGTCAAGGCCGCGATCGTGGCGGCCGACCTTCGCGACGACGGGCCGCGGCGGCTGCTCAACTACGGGCACACGGTTGGCCACGCGATCGAGGCAGCGCTGGGCCCCGGCGCAGCGCCGCACGGGCTGTGCGTGCTGTGGGGGATGCGCGCAGAGACGCGCTTTCTCGTGGCGGAGGGCCTCGCCGCGCCCTCCGTCGCCGATGCGCTCGACGCGGCGGCCCGCGCGTTGGGTTTGCCCCTTCGCCCACCGATCCTGCCCCGGGATGCGCTGCGCGCGGCGGCGGGCTACGACAAGAAGCTGATCCGTGGTACCATCGCGCTCGCGGTGCCTGGGCCCCTGGGCAGCGCGGCGCTCCGTGCCTTCCCGGCGGGAGCACTCGACCGGATGTTCGATTCGCTGGATGCCCTGCTGGAGGAGACATGCGACTGACCCCCGCCCGTGCGGCCACCGTTGGCTTGGTGCTGCTCTCTGCGTGTGGCCGGGACGCCCTGATCGCCCCCTACGGGTCGGCCGTGTCCGTCGCGCCGAGCGTGCTGGAGCTGGCGGGTGACTCCACGGGTCTCCTCAGCGCCGAGGACAACGCTGGCTTCGCCTACTTCGCCGATGTCACGGTGGTGGACGACGCCTCGGTG
>JBEIVK010000502.1:0-3501 GCA_040373935.1 Alphaproteobacteria bacterium | reverse complement strand
GCCCGTAGATCGACGATCGACGCGCGCTTCCCGCCGAGCGCCACCATGACGTGATTGAGCGCGTCGCCGACGGGCGTCGTGGCGTCGGCCGCGGCCGGCACCGTCAGCACCACGGCGGCGGGCGCCCCGGCCAGCTCGGCCCACCGCACGGCACGGTGGCCGATCGCCTCGGCTTCACCGGCCGGCCCGCCTTCCGCCCGGGCCACGCCCAGCGTCGCGGCGAGCAGCGCGGTTGCCCGGAGCAAGGGGTGCAGGTACAAGGAAGCCCCGTTCGGTGGTCGAGGCGCCGGCGGGCGGAGCCCCGAGATGGACAAGACGAAAGAACTGCGCCAGGACGCGCTGGACTACCACGCGAGCGGTCGGCGCGGCAAGATCGAGGTTCTGCCCACGAAGCCGCTGCTCACCCAGCGGGACCTCAGCCTCGCGTACACGCCCGGCGTGGCTGAGCCCTGCCGCGCCATCGCCAAGGACGCGGACGCCGCCTACGACTACACGGCCAAGGGCAACCTCGTCGCCGTCGTCACCAACGGCACGGCGGTGCTCGGCCTGGGCAACATCGGCCCGCTCGCCGGCAAGCCGGTGATGGAGGGCAAGGCCAACCTCTTCAAGAAGTTCGCGGACATCGACTGCTTCGACATCGAGCTGGACGCGCGCACCCCCGAGGAGGTCATCGCCGCGGTGCGCGCCATCGCGCCCACCTTCGGCGGCATCAACCTCGAGGACATCAAGGCCCCGGACTGCTTCGTCATCGAGCAGCGCTGCCAAGAGCTCTGCGACATCCCGGTCTTCCACGACGACCAGCACGGCACCGCCATCATCGCCGGCGCGGCGCTCCTCAACGCCTGCGCGGTCACCGGGCGCGACTTCTCCACCTTGCGCGTGGTCTTTTCGGGGGCCGGCGCCGCAGCCATCGCCACCGCCCGCATCCTGCTCGCGCTGGGCGCCCGCCGCGAGAACATCTGGATGTTCGACGTCAACGGCCTCGTCCATCAGGGCCGCGCGGTCGACATGTTCCCGGAAAAAGAGCACTTCGCGCAGCCGGGCCCTCCCGTCCGATTGGCCGAGGCGCTCGTCGGCGCCGACGTCTTCATCGGCCTCTCGGTCGGCGGCGTGCTCAAGCCCGACATGATCCGCGCGATGGCCCCGCGCCCCATCATCTTCGCGATGGCCAACCCGGATCCGGAGATCACCTATGAGGAGGCCCGCGCGGCCAACCCGGACGCCATCGTCGCCACCGGCCGCTCCGACTACCCGAACCAGGTCAACAACGTCCTGGGCTTCCCCTTCGTGTTTCGCGGCGCCCTCGACTGCCGCGCCCGCGCCATCACCGAGGAGATGAAGGTCGCCGCGGTCCGGGCGCTCGCCGAGCTCGCGCGCCAAGACGTGCCCGACAGCGTGCTCAGCGCCTACGGCCTGGACCGCCTCGCCTTCGGCGCCGACTACCTCATCCCCAAGCCCTTCGACCCGCGGGTGCTGCTCTGGGTGGCCCCCGCCGTCGCCCGGGCCGCCGCCGAGAGCGGCGTGGCGCGCACCCCCATCGCCGACATGGAGGCCTACCGCCAGCGCCTCGAGCGCATGGTCGAGCGCCACAAGGAGATCATCCGCCCGCTGATGAACCGCGCGCGCCTGCACCCGAAGCGCGTCGTCTTCCCGGACGGGACGCACCCGCGCATCCTGCGCGCGGCACAAATCCTGGTGGACGAGGGCATCTGCCAGCCCGTCCTGCTCGGCGAGGAGTGGAAGATCCTCCAGCGCGCCGAGCAGCACCATCTCAGCCTGCGCGGGGTCGAGATCGCCGAGGTCCACGACGACGCGCGCTTCGCCGCCTACGCGGACACCCTCTGGGCGCAGCGCCAGCGCAAGGGCATGACGCTCGCCGCCGTGCGCGGCTGGCTGCGCAACCCCACCGTCTTCGGCGCGATGATGGTCGCCGCGGGCGACGCCGACGGCATGCTCGGCGGCATCGCGACGCCCTACGCCGCCACCATCCGGCCCGCCTTGCAAATCATCGGCGCCGCGGCCGACACCCCGGTGACGAGCGGGGTGTACGCGATGATTTTTAAGGAGAGGCGCCTCTTCTTCGGCGATTGCACGGTGAACGACCACCCGGACGCCAACCGCCTCGCCCACATCGCGCTCAACACGGCCCGGGTCGCGCGCACCTTCGGCGACGAGCCGCGCGTGGCGATGCTGTCCTACAGCGACTTTGGCGAGATCCGGGGCGACGCCCAGGTCGACACCGTCCGTCGCGCGGTGGACTTGGTGCGCGCGATGGACCCGTCCCTGGTCATCGACGGCGAGATGCAGGCGGACACCGCGGTGAGTCCAGAGATGGCGCGGGCTGACTTCCCCTTCTCGGCCATCCAGGGGGACGCGAACGTGCTCATCTTCCCCGGGCTGCCCTCGGCCAACATCGCCTACAAGCTCCTCCGGGAGTTGGGCGGCGCCACCGCCATCGGCCCCATCCTGGTCGGCCTCGCGCGGCCCGTGAACGCGCTGGCCCTCGGCGCCACCGTCGACGACATCGTCAACATGGCCGCCATCACGGTCAACCAGGCCATCGAGCTCGCCGCGCGCGGGGGCCGGCATGGCTGAGCCCTGGGCCGCCCTCGGGACGCCAGACCCGACGGGCACCGTCCCGCTGGTGCTCGCCGCCCCCAGCGGCGGCCCCGACGGCCCGTCCGTGGCGTTCTTCGTCGGCGGGTTCCGGCACGGCGCCTGCGCCGACGCCGACGACGCCCTGCTCAGCCCCGACGACTTCGCCCGCACCCGCGCGCGCCTCCTCGCCGAGCCCGGCGCCTGGACCGAGCTTCCGGTGCCCGTCGCCGTCGCGGTCGCCCGGCGCGCCATCCGCGGCGCGCTGCCCGAGGCGCTCGACCATCTCCTCCTGCTGCTGCCGGCGCCCCACCAGGCGACCCTCGCCGCCGCCCACGACCCGTGGTCGCGCTTGCCGCCGGCGCCGGACCCGCGCGCCCGCCAAGACGTCGACGCCCTGGGCGGGAGCGACCCGTCGCGCCCCGGCCTCGGCCTCCTCCTCGCCCCCGACGTCGTCTACGATGGCGCCATCGCCGTCGATGCCGCCCTGCGCGCCCCCAGCCAGGCCGCCGGCGACCGCCGCGCGGCCATCTCTGCGGCCCTCGACTCCCTCGCCACGCGCTGGTGGGTCACCGAAGACCACGCGACCTGGGCCTTCGCGTGCGAGGCGCTCGCCCTCGTCGGCCACCACCGCAAGGACGAGCGCCTGCTCCGCGCCGCGTGGTCCACCGCCCTCGCCATCCGCGCCGGCACCCCCGGCGCCGCCCTCCCCATCGTGCGCGCCGAGGTCGAGCGCAACGTCGCCCACGCGCTCTCCGAGGCCCGCCGCGGGCGCGGACCGCGGCCCGAGGGCGGAGTCGGTTGGGCGCCTGCCGGCCTCCGGCCGGCACCCGGCCCTTCCGCCGGGTCGCGGCAGGGCCGCTCCGTGCGGCGCGGCGTGCCGCCGCTTGCACCGGCCCCGCGGGC
>JBEIVK010000406.1:0-4136 GCA_040373935.1 Alphaproteobacteria bacterium | reverse complement strand
GGCGCCGAGGGCCGACGGGCTGCGGGTGTGGCCGGACGCGACGCCGCCGTCGCGGCCCCACGCGGTGAGGACCGCGCGGGCCGGCGGCCCCAGCGGGCTGCGGGCGTCGAGCCCCTCGGGGCCGTCCACGCGGGCGACCGTGCGGAGGGTGTGGGAGGCGTCGTCGTAGCGGCGCACGAGGGCCCAGCCCACCGGCGCGACCCCGCGCAGCAGGCGCACGACCGCGCGCGCCGTCTCCTCGATGTCGGCGTGGCGGGCGACCTCCCGCCACAGCGGACCGGCGAGCGGCTCCGTGCTCATGCGGGCCCCGCGCCGGCCGGGAAGGCCCGGGCGGCCGTGATCTCCACCGCGATGCGCCCGCCAGCGGCCACGCCCTGCAGCAAGGACGAGCGCCGCGGGAACAGCGCAAAAACCGGCGCGCCCGACGGGTCCAAGGTGGCCTCCACGCGCACGCGGTCGCCCAAGGGCGTCACGCGGCGCACCGTGGCCAGGCCGGCGTCGTCCCGCCAGAACTTGAGGTCGTAGGAGCGCACGACGACGTGAACCTCCGCGCCCTCGGCGGCGGGCACGTCCACCGGGACGCGCAGGCCGCCGACCCAGACCGCGCCCTGACGTACCACGCCCGGCAGGACGTTGACGTCCCCGACGAAGCGCGCCACGAACTCCGAGGCCGGGCGGTCCAGGATGTCCACCGGCGAGCCCGCCTGCTCCAGCCGCCCGCGCGCGAGCACGACCACGCGGTCGGCGATGGCGAAGGCCTCCTCCTGGTCGTGGGTGACGAAGATGGAGGTGGTGTGCACCTCGTCGTGCAGCGCGCGCAGCCAGCGGCGCAGCTCCTCGCGGACCTTGGCGTCGACGGCGCCGAAGGGCTCGTCGAGCAGGAGGAGGCGCGGGGTCGGGGCGAGGGCGCGGGCGAGGGCGACCCGCTGGCGCTGCCCGCCCGAGAGCTGGGCCGGCAGGCGGCCGCCGAGGCCGTCGAGCCCCATGATGCCGAGCAAGGTCTCGACCCGCGCCGCCTGCGTGGCCGCCGACACGCCGCGCACCGACAGCCCGAACGCGATGTTCTCGGCGACCGTCATGTGGCGGAACAGCGCGTAGTGTTGGAAGACGAAGCCGACCTGCCGCTCGCGGGCGTGGAGGTGGTCGACGCGCTGGCCGTCGAGCCAGACGGCCCCGGCGTCGGCGGTCTCCAGCCCGGCGATGATGCGCAGGACCGTGCTCTTGCCCCCGCCCGACGGCCCGAGCAGCGCGACCAGCTCCCCCGGCTCGACGGAGAAGGAGACATCGTCGACGACGCGGTTTGCGCCGTAGCGCTTCACGAGGTTCTCCACGCGGATGCCCATTCAACGCCCCCGACGCCCTTGCAAGAACAGCAGCAGCCCCGTCGCCGTGGCCGCGAGGATCAGCGCCATGCCGAAGGCGGCCGGCTCCTGCCGCTCCTCCAGCATGGTGTGGATGTAGGTGGTGGCGGTCTGGGTGCGGTGGGCGATGCCGCCGCCGAGCACGAGGACCGCGCCGAACTCGCCGAGGGCGCGGGCCGCCGTGAGCGTGGCGCCGATGATGAGGCCGCCGCGGATGTTGGGCAGGGTCACGCGCCAGAAGGTCTGCCACGGGCGCGCGCCGAGGGTGGCGGCGGCCTGCTCTTCGGTGTCGCCCACCTCGGCCAGGACCAGCGCCACCTCGCGCAAGGTGAACGGCAGGGTCACGAACAGCGTGGCGAGCAGCACCCCGGGCCACGCGAAGGCGATGTCCAGGCCGAGCGCCTCGACCCCCGGCCGCACGAGCCCCGTGCGCCCGAAGACCAGGAGGAACGCGAGGCCCGTCATCACCGGGCTCAGCGCCAGCGGCAGGTCCACCAGCGCGTCGAGCAGCGGCCGCCCCGCGAAGCGTTGCCGCACGAGGACCAGCGCGCCACCCACCCCGAAGATGCCGTTCAGAAGGACGCAGGCGACCGCAACCCCGGCCGACAGCCCCAGCGCCGCCCACGCCTCGGGGTGGCCGAGGGCGGCCCGCACCTCATCGAGCGCGCCGCCCACCGCCACCAGCAGCGCGCCGAGCGGCACCAGCAGCAGCGCCGCCAGCCAGGCGAGCACCAGCCCCAGCACCCACCGCGCCGCGCCCGTCGGCCGCCGCCGCGTCGCCTCACGCATGGCGGCTCCCCGCCCGCCGCGCCAACCGCGCCGCCACCGGCTGCATCAGCAACGCGCCGCCCAGCAGGACGACGCTGACAGCGGCCGCGCCGGGCGCGTTGCCCGCCTCGACCTCGCCCAAGATGTAGACCGGCGCCACCAAGGTTCGGAACGGAACATTGCCCGACACCGCCGCCAGCGAGCCAAACTCGGCGACCGCCCGCGCGAAGGTCTGGACCGACCCCGCGGCGACCGCCGGCAGCACCGGCGGCAGAAGCACCCGCAGCACGGTCTGGACGGTGCCCGCGCCCAGGGTGATGGCGGCCTCCTCCTCGGCCGGGTCCAGCTCTTCGAGGACCGGCTCCACCGCACGCACCACGAAGGGCAGCGTCACGAACAGCAGCGCGAGCACGATGCCCGCCGGCGCGTAGGCCACCGGCAGCCCCGCCGCCCCGAGCCCCCGCCCCAGCGTCGTCTGCGGGCCAAAGAGCGCGACGAGCACGACCCCCGCGACCAAGGTCGGCACCGCGAGCGGCAGATCCACCAGCGCGGCCAGCCAGCGCCGCCCCGGGAACTCCCAGCGCACCAGCGCCCAGGCGACCGCCGTCCCGACCACGGCGTTGATCGCCGTCGCCAGCGCCGCCGTCCACACCGAGCGCCACAGCGCGTCCACCGCCGCGGGCGCCGACACGGCCGCCCAAAAGGCCGCCGGACCGTCCGCCAGCCCGCGCCACGCCAGCACCGCCACCGGCAGCGCGACCAGCAGCGTCACCCAAGCACCGACGCCCCCGCGCACGGCGAGGGCCCGCAGCGCGTCCGCGTTCACTGCGCCCCCGGGGCGGCCTGGTCGTAGGCGCCGCCCGGCCCGAAGACCTGCGCCTTCACGGCCGCCCACCCGCCGAGGTCCGCCACCGTGAACGCGTCGGTCGGCGTCGGCAGCCCCGCCGGCATCGCCGCGAGGTCCACCGGGCGGAAGCCGTGGGCCGCGAAGGCCGCCTGCGCCTCCGGCCCGTGCAAGAACGCCACGAAGGCCGCCGCCACGTCGGCGTTCCCGTGCTTCTGCGCGTACACGTCCACCACCGCCGCCGGGTTCTCGATCACCACGGTCGAGGGCGGCACCACGACCTCCATCGCCCGCCCGCCGCGCAAGGCCGTCCGCACCTCGTTCTCATAGGTGATGGCGGCGTCCCCCACGCCTTTCTCAAAGCTCACCAGCGACTCGCGGGCCCCCTTGTCCATCACCGACACCCGGCCCAGCACGCCGCGCAGCAGCGCCGTCGCCGCCGATGCGTCCCCGGCGGTGCCGCCCGCGTGGCCCCGCAGCGCGGCCCCGTAGACGCCCAGCACGTTCCACATCGCGCCCCCGCTCGTCCGCACGTTCGGCGTCAGCACCTCCACGTCCGGCCGCGTCAGGTCCGTCCAATCACGGATCCCCTTCGGGTTGCCCGGCCGCACCGCGATGACCGCCAACGAGCGGTGCACCATCCCGCCGTGCGCCCCCGCCCGCCAGTCGTGCGTGATGAGCCCCGCCTCCTCCAGCACCGCCACGTCCGGCTCCAAGGACAGCGCCACCACGTCCGCCTCAAAGCCCTCGCGCACCGCGCGGGCCTGCGCCCCGGAGGCCTGGTAGCTCTCCTCAAACCGAAGCTCCTCGCCCGTCTTCGCCTTCCAGGCCGCCGCGAAGGCCGGCAAGATCGCCTCCCCATACACCTCGCGCGGCGTCGTGTAGGCCGCGAGCGTCAACGTGCGCACGCGCGGCCCGGCCCCCGACGCGTCCGCCCCATCCGGCGCCGCCCCCCCGCAGCCGACCGCCACCGCACCCACCACCGCCCAGACTGCAACGCGCATGAGACCCCCGGCGGCCCGCCAAGCAAGGCGCGTGCCCGCCACCCCGCGCCGAAAAGACACCGTTGGACCGTTCCGGCCCATCCCGGCGCCCACGCCGTCACGGAATTTCCGTGACGGCTTTCCCGGCGCACGGGCGCCCCGCCCGGCCGCGGCGCGGCC
>JBEIVK010000486.1:0-3575 GCA_040373935.1 Alphaproteobacteria bacterium | reverse complement strand
GGTCCGTGGCGCGGTGGCCCCGCCGCGGGGCCCGGGCCGCGCGGGTGCGGGCCCGGGGCGCGACAGGAAGGGGGCGTTGCGGGGGAAACCTTGGTTTCCCCTGCCCTCCGATGAAGACCCGCCGCGGGGCTACGGGGCGGCGGGCGCGGGGGTGACCGTGGGCGGGACGCCGGCCGGGGTGGCGTCGCCGGCGGCGGCCTCTGCGGCGTCGTCGGCGCCGTCGTCCTCGCCGTCGTCGGTGAGCCAGCGCTGGTACGCGCCGCGGTAGGCGGTGATGCGCTCGAAGATGCGGGGGTCTTCCGGGGCGAGGCGCTCGGCGTCCTCGAGCACGCGCACGGCGCGGGAGAAGTGGAAGTCCCCGCGGCGGGCGTAGGCCTCGGCCAAGTCCAGGCGGCCGTCCACGCCGTCGACGGCGAAAAGCGGCACGTCGTCTTCGGCCTGGGCGCCCTCGAGCAGCGCGCGGAAGTTGTCCTCGGCCGTGTCGTCGTGGAGGTGCAGCGGCGCGCGGTACTCGATGCGCATGTTGTCGTCGGTGTTGCGCTCGGCGGTGCCGGCGAAGGCGAGGATGCCGTCGCGGTTCATCTGGTGGCGGGTGAGGATGTCCTCGGGGGTGGCGCAGTCGACCTGCTGGAGGTCCAGGGCGACGTCCACGTCGCGGTCCAGCATGGCTTGCAGGGTGTCCACGCGGAGGTCCAGCGGCTCGTCGCTGCCGACGAGCACGAGGTCGGCGTCCTCGATGGTGCTGAACAGGTGGACGTGCGGGTACACCTCGGAGAAGGTGCGCAGCAGGGAGCGGAGATCCTCGCGGTCCATGCCGTACATCTGCACCCACTGGGACCACACGCCGCCCGGCTTGAGCTTGCTCTTGCCCATCACGAAGAACTCGTGGGTGAAGAGGTTGCTCACGCCGGTGAGCCACGGGTTCGGCGGCTCGGAGACGATGAGGTCGTAGCGGCCCTCGGGCTGGAGCACGAGGTGGTTGCGGCCGTCGTTGGCGATGAGGCGCACCCGCGGGTCGGCCAGCGGGCGGTGGTTGTGCGCGTCGAAGAAGTGGGAGGCCTCGACGATGGCGGGCTCCAGCTCGACGATCTCGATGGACGACGGGCCGGTGTGCAAGCGCACGGAGCCGGCGGTGATGCCGCTGGCGAGGCCGATGACGAGCACCTCCTTGGCCTCGGGCTCGAAGACGAAGGGCAGGTGCGCGACGAGGACCTGGGTGGGGAGGTCGATCTCGGTGCTGGCGTCCACCTTGCCGTTGTTGGCGAGCCAGATGTTCTCGCTGTCCTTGCCCTGGGCGACCGTGACGACGCTCGACAGCCCCTCGTCGTAGTACAGCAGGTTGTAGGGCTCGACCGCGAACGCGTACACGCCGGCGCGCGTGCGGTTCTCGGGGGAGAGGTCCGACACGTACTTGTACATGCCGGCCGTCATGAGCAGCGGCTCCCACGGCGGCTTGAAGGTGAAGACGAGGCCGACGACCCCGGCGGCGCCGAAGGCGGCGCCCACCTGGAGGCCGAGGTTGGGGCGCGCGCCCGCGGCGGCGGCGGCGGCCCGCCACGCCAGCAAGGCGGCGACGAAGTTGAGCGACAGGGCGAACAGCGAGGTGCCGCGGATGTCGATGTTGGGCAGCAGGAGCAGGCCGCCCGCGAGGGCGCCCAGGATGGCGCCGACGGTGTTCCAGCCGTACACGCGGCCGACCGTGCCGCCGACGGCCCCGAGGTCGGTGGTGGCGGCGCGCACGAGCACCGGGAAGCTCATGCCCATCAGCAGGGTGGGCGGCACGAGGATGCCGATGGCGAGCAGCACCTTGGCCGGCCACAGGTAGCCGGGGGCGGACTCGACGGCGTCGTAGAGGGCGACGAACCACCAGGGGAGCTCGTTCCAGGTCCACATCATCAGCCAGGCGATGGCGGCGACGCCGAGCTGCAGGCCGGCGGCGAGGCGCAGGGCCCCGGCCGGGCCGCCGCGGGCGTAGGCGCGGTCGGCCAGGTGGCCGCCCACCCAGCCGCCGGAGCCGAGGCCGAGCAGGAAGCTCAGCAGCATGGTGGAGAAGGCGTAGGCGCTGCCGCCGAGGGTGAGCACCATCAGGCGGAACCAAGCGACCTCGTAGATGAGGGAGGAGAGGCCGGCCAAAAAGGCGAGGCCGCCGAGCGCGCGCATCCAGCCCGGCACGCGGGCCGGGGCGGCGCCGGGGCTCGCCTCCGCGGTGGACGGGGCGTCGAGCGGGCCCGCCCAGGCGCCGAGCGCGAGGGCCGCGCCGCAGAGCAGGACGTTGCCGGCCGCGGTGGTGAAGGTGGTGAGCTGCAGGCCCAGGTTGGGGAGGAGCACGAAGCCGGCCATGCCCACGCCGACGACCGCGCCCAGCGTGTTGGCGCCGTACAAGCGCCCCACCTGCTGGCCCGCCTCGGCGCTGCCGTCCGCCGTGGCGAAGCGGGCGAGCAGCGGGAGGGTGGCGCCCATGCAGAGCGTGGGCGGCAGCAGCGCGAGCCCCAGCATCAAGAACTGGAAAACCGCAAAAACCAGGGGCGAGGGCTCCAAGGCCCGCCAGAAGGACAGGTAGAGCGGCTCCACCGCGCCCAGCACCAACGGGAAGGCCAGCGCGTAGAGGCCGATGAAGCCCTCCAGCGCGGCGTAGGCATAGAGCGGACGGCGCACGCGGTCGGCCACGCGGCCGGCCAGGAAGCCGCCGGCGGCCAGCCCCGCCATGAAGGACGCGAGCACCGTGACGACGGCCACCTGGCTCGTGCCGACCACGAGCTGGAGCTGCCGCTCCCAGAGCGTCTCGTAGACCAGGGAGGTGGCGCCGCTGGTGATGAAGAGCGGGACCAGGGCGGCGACGACCGTCGGC
Source organism: Alphaproteobacteria bacterium (assembly GCA_040373935.1). GTDB lineage: Bacteria > Myxococcota_A > UBA796 > UBA796 > UBA2385 > JBEIVK01. Next base: position 727 of record JBEIVK010000486.1, on the reverse strand, counting down.
CGGCGCAGCGCGAGGTGGGCGGAGTCCATGCGGGGGGAGCCTCGAAGGCGGGCCCCTTAGCCGGTCTGCCCGGATCCGGCGCGGGCGCGGACGGCGGCGCGGGTGGCGCGGGCGCGGAACCAGAACAGCCCGCGCAACGCCAGGGGACCGAAGGCGAGGCGGGCCCAGGCCGCGCGCAGGCCGGGGCGGAAGGTGGCGTGGATCTCGTCTTCGACGACCGTGCCGCCGACCGGGTCCGGGCGCCAGCGGTGGGTGTGCGCCCAGGCGCCGAGCGGCCCGTCGGCCTGGACATCGGTGAAGCCGGACGCGCGGTCCACCCCGTGGTGGCGGGCGGTCCAGGTGAAGCCCACCGGGCCCACCCCGGCGCGGAAGCGGAGGACCGAGCCCTCGGCCAGGGGGTCGGCGTGGAGCAGGCGCATCGGCGTGCCCGGCGGGCGCAGGGCCAGGAAGGCGCCGGGCGAGAAGTGAAAGTCCGCCACGGCCTCGACCGGGGCGTCGACGTGGAAGGCGTGGCGAAAGACGAAGGAGTCGGGCATGGGCCGGGGATAGCGCAGGGGCGGCCCGCGTCGAGGTGCCGGCGCGCCGCCCGGCCGGCCCGGAAGGTCCCCGGTGCCGCCGCGCCGCGGGCCAGTCGCGGGTGACCCGGCGCGCGCCCGACCGGGGCCGTTCAGGAGAGAGGACAGGGGAAACCAAGGTTTCCCCCGTAACGCCCCCTTCCTCTCCTCCG
>JBEIVK010000595.1:0-2981 GCA_040373935.1 Alphaproteobacteria bacterium | reverse complement strand
TGATGCTGGAGACGGTGGGCCGGCTCGTGGCCTGCTACGAAGACCAGGAGCTTCCGCCCGCGATCGCGGAGGTTCGCGGGCTCGTCGAGGCCCGAGACCACGACGCCCTGCGCGGCCGCCTGGGCACGCTGTGGAACCAAATCGTCGAGCACCACCGCAGCCGGGGCGTCCCGTTCCAGCCCAAGGCCAGCCACGCGTTCCGCACGCTCGACACGATCGTCCGCAACCTCTGAGCGCGGGCCCCGCGGCAGGACAGGAAGGGGGCGTTGCGGGGGAAACCTTGGTTTCCCCTGCCCTCATTCCTTCTCCACCCCGGCGCGGCTGCGGCCGTGGCCTCAGCGCGGGGCCGGGGCGTCGAGGTCGTCCCAGTGGAACAACAGGCGCTCGACCTCTTCGCGATCAGCCGGAGCCAGCGTTTCGAAGCGGATCCCCATGCCCGCCGTCATCGGCCCGGCCTCCTCGGGGCGGAGGCTCCAGCGCACGATGGCCATGGTGTCGATCGGGCGGGGCAAGCGCGGGAGCTGGAAGCGCAGGCGAAAGCGCGCGCCGACCTCGAGAGGGCGGTCTGTCTTGATGAACATGCCGCCGATGCTGATGTTGGCGGTGTAGTCGACGAGGAAGTCGGCGGTGCTCTCGTACTCCACGAGCATCTGGAGCGGCAGGCGGCGCTCGAAGCGGCGGTCGTCGTCGTCGACGGGCGTGGCGGGGGAGAGGGTCATGGGGGCCTCCGGCGCTGCGGGTGTCCTGCCTGGGCTTCTTCGGGCCCGTCGCCCGCGGCTTAACCCGGATCCGGCGCCGATCGCGCACACGCTCCGCACAGCCGGAGCGCGGCGCCGCGCTTGCGCCCGGGGGCCGCCCTCCGATACACTCCGTTTCCAGCCCGACCCGGGAGGTCCCGTTGCGCCCCGCGCTCCTCGCGCTCATCACACTCACCGGCTGCAACCGCTACATCCTGTTCAACCAGGCGGGCTACGAGCAGGCCTCGTTCTCGAATGTGGCCGACGTTCTCTTCATCGTGGACAACTCGGCGTCCATGCTCGAAGAAACGTCTGATCTCGGCCTGAACTTCAACACCTTCATCGACACGCTGACGAGCGCGCAAGGGGCCGCCCCGGTCACCGAGACGCTCACCGACGCCGTCGGCAACTACGTCGTGTACACGCAGGAGCGGGGGCGGTTCCTCGACTACCAGCTCGGCATCACGACGACGTCGGTGGACTTCTCCGGCCAGACGCCCGACGCGGTGGATCCGGGCGAGGCCGGGCTGCTCATCGCCCCGCCGCTCCAAAAGGGCGACGACGGCCTGGCCGACGCCTTCCGCTACGACCTGCTCTGCCAGGCGGGCTACTGGAACGCGGGCCAAGTCCCGGACGACCCTGCCTACACCTGCGACCAAGGCACCCCCTCGGTCATCTCCAAGCAGTACCTCGACTGCGTGTGCGGCGTGGGCGCTTGGGAGGACAACCCGCAGGGGTCCGGCGCCGAAGAGCCCATCGAGGCCGCGCTGATGGCGCTCTGCCGTTCGGTGGACGACCCGCCGGAGGCCTGCTTCGAGGCGACGTCGCCCTTCGCCGGTTCCGAAGCCCAAAAGAACGAGGGCTTCTTCCGCGCCGAGGGCTCGGTGGTCGTCGTCATCGTCACGGACGAAGGCGACAACAGCCGCCGCATGCCCCAAGGCGAGCAGGACCCGGCCGAGTACCTGGAGGCCTTCGCCTCCTTCCCGAAGCCCGTGAAGTTCGCGGTCATCGGCCCGGCGATGGACCCGGAGACGAAGGCGCTCACCTGCCCGTCCACGGCCATCCCCACCTGGTCGGTGGACCGCCTGCAGACGGTCGCCAGCGCGACGGGCGGCTTCTACCGCCCCATCGTCGAGGAGGCCGCTTCGGACGCCTCCTGCGTGCCCACGCGCTTCTCAGACCACTTGGCCGACCTCGGGGACCTGCTCGCCAACCTCGTCACGGCGTTCCAGCTCCAGTCCATCCCGGATGTCACGACCATCCGGGTGTGGGTGGACGGCGAAGAGGTGGGCGCGAGCCTCGTCACCACCGACGAAGAATCCGGCACCACCACCACCGGCGACGGCTGGACCTACGACTCCGCCCAGAACGCCATCGTGTTCTGGGGCGCGGCGATCCCCGGCTACAACGCCGACGTCGACATCTTCTACCGCCCGCTCGACGGCAAGCCGCGCGAGCTCCCCTTCTGAGCGCGGGGGGCCCGTCGCGCGCCCGCCCCGCTCCCCTGCCCTGCTGCTCCTCCTGCCCCTGCTGGTGAGCCCGTGATCCGCTTCCTCCCGGCGCTTCTCCTTGGCGCCCTCGCCTCCGCCCCCGCCTCCGCCCAGGAGACGGTGGACATCGGCCTCATCAAAAACAAGGACGTCGCTGTCGTCCAGAAGCTGCTCTACCCGAAGGACGGCGCGTCGGAGCTGGGGGTCGCGGTGGGCTGGATGCCCTTCGACCGCTTCACCACCACGCCGATGGCGAGCCTGCGCTACGCGCGCTTCCTGAGCGAGGAGTGGGGCGTGGAGGTCGACGTCTCGGGCGGCTGGTCCCTGAAGAACGCCACCTACAAGGAGCTGGAGAGCCCGGCCTACGGCATCCAGCCCGACGCCTACCGCTACCTCACCGGGTTCGCGGCCGACCTGCAGTGGTCGCCCATCTACGCCAAGACCAACTGGCGCGGCCAGCGCGTCCTGCACCACGACGTCTACGCGCTGGGCGGCATCGCCGCCACGGTGGAGCAGGCGATGATGCCCGACGGCGACATCGCCGTCTCGCCGGGCGCCACGGTCGGCGTCGGCATGCGCTTCTACCTCAAGAGCGGCGACGCCATCCGCGTCCAGCTCCGCGACGACCTCCTCATCCAGCGCCGGGCCAAGACGGAGGACGTCCAGTCCGCGTTCTTCAAGCAGAACGTCGCCCTCACGGTCGGCTGGTCCTTCATGAAGCGGAAGGGCTGACATGCGCCGCGCCCTGGTCCCC
>JBEIVK010000038.1:0-13747 GCA_040373935.1 Alphaproteobacteria bacterium | reverse complement strand
GTGGCGGCGAGGGGCGGCGGGCCCACCGGGGCGGGCGGCGCGGCCGGATCTGCCGGGGCGAGGCTGGGTGCCATCGGGCCGAGGGCGGGCGGCGCGACGGCGGGCCCGGCGAGGCTGCTGGCCACCGGCATGTGGAACGGCGCGGGCGCGGCGACCGGCGGCATCTGCTGGGTCTTGTCTTCTTCGACGTCGTCGGGGCGCTTTGCCCCGCCGCCCTGCTGGCCCAGCTTGAGCGTGCTCTCGACCGTCTGGCCCGTCTCTTTGTCGCGCGCCGTGAGGTTGAGGATGCCCTCGCTGTCGATGTGGAAGGTGACCTCGATCTGCACGGCGCCGCGGGCCGCGGGGCGAATGCCCGAGAAGACAAAGGTTCCCAGCAGCTCGTTTTCGGCCACCAGCCGGCTTTCGCCCTGGTAGATCCGCAGCATGATGCTGCGCTGGTTGACCTTGGACGTGGTGAGCGTGCGGGTTTTGTAGTCGGGCAGAGGCTGGTTTTTCTGGAACAGCACATGCATCGTGCCGTCCGTCTTGTTGATGCCGATGGGCATCGGCAGCACATCGAGCAGCGTGACGTCGGCGTTGGTGGTGCCGGCCAGGCTGTGCGCCATGATGGCCGCGCCGATGGCCACCGCCTCGTCGGGGTTGACCCCCTTGGACGGCGGGCGACCCATGAAGTCCTGCACGCGGCGCTGCACCAGCGGCATGCGCGACTGGCCGCCGACGAGCAGGACGTCGTCGACCTGCTCCCGACCGGTGCCTGCCTCGCCGAAGATGCGCTGGCAGGTGGCGATCGTGCGATCCACCAAGTCGGCCGTCAGCTCTTCGAGGCGCGCGCGGGTGACGTCCAGCTCGATGTCGAGGGGCGTGCCGTCGTCGGCGCGGGTGATGAGCGGGATGTGGATGCGCGTGGACGAGAGGGTGGACAGCTCGATCTTGGCGGACTCCGCGGCGTCGCGGATGCGCTGGATGGCGACGCGGTCCCAGGCGAGGTCGATGCCGTGCTCTTCGAGGAAGGACTCGAGCACCCACTTCATCAGGCGGTCGTCGAAGTCCACGCCGCCGAGGAAGGTGTCGCCGCCGGTGGCGATGACTTCGAAGATGCGGTCCTTGATGTCGATGATGCTGATGTCGAAGGTGCCGCCGCCGAGGTCGTAGACGGCGATGCGCTGCGACAGGTTTTTCCCGAGGCCATAGGCGAGCGCGGCGGCGGTGGGCTCGTTCAGCACCCGCAGGACCTTGAGACCGGCGAGGCGGCCCGCGTTGCGCACGGCTTGGCGCTGGCGGTCGTTGAAGTAGGCCGGGACCGTGATGACCGCTTGGTCGACGGTGTCGGCGAGGGCCTCCTCGGCCACATCGCGGATCTTGGTGAGGATGGCGGCGCTGATCTGCTCGAGGGTGAAGACCTCGTCCTTCACCTTGATGAGGACCTCGTTGTTGTCCCCCTCGAGCATCTCGTAGGTGAAGACCTGCTTCACCTTGTCGATGGTCTTGCTGTGGAAGTTGCGCCCGATGAGGCGCTTGGAGGCCATCACCGTGTTGACGGGGTTGAGCTGGGCCTGGCGCTTCGCCTCGGCGCCGACGAGCTGCCGCCCGCCCTCGTCGATGGCGAACACCGAGGGGATCGTGCTCTCTCCGCCCTTGTAGGTGATCACGCGCGGCTTGCCGCCATCCATGATGGCCGCGCAGCTGTTCGTGGTCCCGAGGTCGATGCCGATGGCCCTGCCCATGGAGTCTGTTCCTGTGCCGGCGAACTGCGTGCGGGTGTACCACACGGGCCGGCGGTGGGTCAATCCACGTCGCCGTGGGAGTGAGGGATTTAGCGGTCCCGACGGACCTTGAGCTCGACGATGGCGCGATCGGTGGCGCGGGAGACGGTGAGTGCCCAGGGCCCAAGTCTGAGGGACTCCCCTGACGGCGGCACCCGGCCGAGGGTGTCGAGCACATAGCCCGCGATGGTGGCGTAGTCGCCGTCTGGCAAGAGCAGGCCGATCGGGCGGAGGTGGTCCCGCTCCGCGCGGGCGGAGACCGTCCACTCGCCGGCCCCGGAGCGCCGCACGAGGCTCGTCTCGGGCTCCGACTCGTCGTGGATGTCGCCGACGATCTCCTCCAGAAGGTCCTCCACGGTGATGATGCCGACCGCGCCGCCGTACTCGTCCACGACGACCGCCATGCGCTGCCGCTTCCGCCGCATCTCGAGGAGGAGGTCGTCCCCTTGCTTGGTCTCGGGGACGAAGACGGGCTCGCGCATGAGCGTGCTGACCGCGGCGTCCCAGCGGGCCGACTCCATGACGTCCTGGTGGAGCAGCACGCCGACGATTTGATCCACCCGCTCGCGGAAGACGGGCAGGCGGCTGTGGCCCGTCTCGGCCATGCGGCGGGCGGCCTCGCCGAGCGTCGCGGTGTGCGGCACGGCGATGACCTCGATGAGCGGAACCATCGCGTCTTCGACGGTGGCCTCGGTGAAGGCGAACACCCGCTGGATGAGGCGGCGGTTGTCTTCGGACATGCCCTCGGTGCGGGCGCCCTCCAGCAGCAGTCGGAGCTCCTGGCGCGTGACCGCGCGATCGGTCTCGTCCAGGCCGCCGCCCAGCAGCCGCGAGAGGCCGTCGATCAGCCACAAGAACGGGGTGAAGACCACCGACAGCAAGCGCAGCGGGAAGATGACCAGCGGGGCGATGCGGTCTGCGTGGTGCTGGAACATGGCCTTCGGCACCATCTCGCCGAAGGTGATGGTGAGCGGCACGACGAAGAGCGCCGTGACGAAGGCCGGAAGCCCGAGCTGTGTCGTGACGAGGGTGGCGGCGAGGGTGGCGCCGCCGATGGTGCTGAGGTTGGTGCCGATGAGGCAGGTGCCGAGGATGTAGGCGGGGCGCTCCAGCATCTTGAGCGCGAGCGAAGCCCCGGCGCTGCCGGCCTCGGCGTCGGCCCGCAAGCGCAGGCGGTCTGCGCTCACGAGCGCGATCTCCGAGCCGGAGAAAAAGCCCTCCAAGGCGACACACAGGAGGATGAGGGCGATGGTGAGGCCGACCGTCATGGCGCGTCCTCGCGGGCCAGCTCGGCCGGGGCGCGCTCGGGAACGCCGATGGGCACGACACAGAGCTCGGTGATGCGCCGGCCCTCGACGCCGACGACCGCCCAGCGGAAGCCGGCGGCCTCCAACACCGCGCCCTTGGCCGGCAGCTCGCCGGCTTCGTCCATCACGAAGCCCGCGACGGTGGTGTAGTCGCCCTCGGGCAGCTCGACCCCGAAGCGCTCGTTGAAGTCCGCCACGTCCATCGACCCGCGGACGGTGAACTGGTCTTGGCCCAGCGCCGTGACCTCGGGATCGGCGGCCGTGTCGGTCTCGTCGAGGATTTCGCCGACGAGCTGCGCCAGCAGGTCGTCCAGCGTGACGAGGCCGCTGAGGCTGCCGTGCTCGTCCACCACGATCGCCATGTGAAAGCGGTCCTGGCGGAAATCCTGGAGCAGCTCGGCGGCGAGCTTGGTGGGCGGCACGAAGCGCGCCGGCAGCAGCAGGCGCTGCACCTCGCGGGGCGAGGGCACGTAGCCCGGCTCGGCCTGCACCCGCTGGATGAACGGGAGGAGCTTCTTGGCGACCAGCACGCCGATGATGTTGTCGGGAGCGCCCTGGTAGACCGGGATGCGCGAGAAGCCCTGGTGGCGAACCCGCTCGATGAGCTCGGGCCAGGGGGTGGTCAGGTTGATGGAGAAGATGTCCGGCCGCGGCGTCATCAGGCGCGAGACGTTGTAGTCCCCGAAGTCGAAGACCTTGTGGATGATCTCCTGCTCCATGGGCTTGATCGAGCCGGAGCGGGTGCCTTGGTCGATGAGGGCGCGGAGCTGGGCCTCGCGAAGCTCGGCCTCTTGCGGGGCGGTGCTGCCGCCGCTGATGCGGAGAAAAAGCTCGGCCAGGCGGGTGAGGACCCAGCGCAGCGGCGTGACCAGGAACATCACGAGGCGCAGCGGCACCGCGACCACCGGGGCGGCGCGGCGGTTGACGCGCAGGGCGAGGACCTTGGGGACGATCTCGCCGAAGATGAGCAGCACCGGCGTGACGACGAGGATGTTGAGCCAGGGCTTGTCGGGCGCGAACGCGAAGAGCAGCCCGGCCACCACCGACGAGAGGGTGACGTTGACGGTCTCGTTGCCGATGAGGATGGTGGCGAGCACCTGACGCGGCTGGGCGAGCAGGGCGTCCACCCGCTGGCGGGCGCCGTCGGGGAGGGACTGGCGGTCCACGGGTTGCAAGGAGAACAGCGTCGTCTCGGAGGCCGAGAAGAACGCGGAGCAGCACAGGAGGCCCACGGCGGCGGCGAGGGTGGGGGCGATGGCCGGCGCGGGGGCGCTCGTGTCGCCGGCCGGCGCGCCGAGGGCGGCCAGCAGGAGCACGGAGGTCAACAAGCGGGGGAGTCTCCGAAGTGATGGAGCGCCGGGGCCGGCCAGTCGGCCCCGACGAGGCGCAGGCCCGGGGCGGCGTCGAGCCGCCCGATGGGCGTGAGCGGAGTGTCCCCGGAGAGCTGGCGCAAGGCGGGCAGGCGCTCGGCGGGGGCGGTGAACAGGAGTTGGTAGTCGTCGCCCCAGGCGACCTGGTGGGCGAGACGCTGGGGCGACGCCGCGACTTGGGGCGACGCGGGCAGAGCGGCGGCCTCGACGGTGGCCCCGCAGCGGCTCGCGGCGCAGAGCCGGGACAAGTCTGTGAACAGGCCGTCCGAGATGTCCATCATGGCGTTGACCAGGCCAGACTCGGCGAGGGCGACGCCCAGGGCGACGGGCGGCGCTGGCCGGCGCAAGGCCGCGAGGCCAGGCCCGCCCTCGGCGAAGCCGGCGGCGGCGTCGCCGAGGGTGCCGGTGACGAAGAGGGCGTCGCCGGGGCGGCCTCCGGCGCGGGTGAGGGGGCGGGCGACGGGGCCGCCCATCGTGAGCGCGGCGACGCGCGGGCCGGGGCTGCGCGTGGTGTCTCCGCCGACCAGACGGACGCCGAAGGCGGCCAGCGCCGCGTGCAGGCCGGCCGCGAAGCCCCGCACCCAGGACAGATCCAGCGGGCGCGGGAGCGAGAGGCTGAGCGTGCACCACGCCGGGCGCGCGCCGGTGGCGCCGAGGTCCGAGGCGTTCACGGCGACGAGCTTCCAGCCGACGTCGGCGGGGGAGAGCTTGTCGTCCCAGTGCACGCCTTCGACCATCGTGTCGGCGCCCACCGCGAGCCCGCCCGGCAGCACCGCGACGTCGTCGCCCACGTCGACGATGGGCGGGGGGCCCACGCGCGGACGCCCCTCCAGGAGGGCGTCGATGATGCTTCGTTCGCCAGGGTCGTCGGGCATGGGTGGGGACAGAAGGCCTGAACCTCGGAGCGTAGCACATGGCGGCGCCCCGGGCACCGGCGATCAGGGGACCGCCGGCTCTCCTGACCACTCGCGGATGCGGCTGCCGGCGATGGTGAGGACGACCATGTCGCGCTCGACCTCCCGGTTGGCGCCGAAGCGCCGCCCGCCCGCGGCGGGATCGGAGAGCGAAACATCCGAGAGGGCGCGGCGCAGGGCGTCACGGTCCGGGCCCGCGACGGTGGCGGCGAGGGAGAGCAGGCGGGCGGTGTCGTAGGCCAAGGCGTCCACCACGCCGGGCGCGCGCCCGTGGGCCTCTTCGTAGACCGTGACGAAGCTGCGGGCCCCCGGCGCGTCGTCGTGCACGGAGAAGGCGTCCACGAAGATCGAGTTCTGGACGTATTGCCCGCCCGCGTCGATGAGCCCCGGGTCGTTCCAGCCTGCGAGCCCCAGCAGGGGCAGGGCGGCCGCGCCGCGGTGGGGCCGGAAGGTCCCCACGGGGAACTCTTCGTAGGCGAGGGCGCCCGCCACGAGCGCGACCTTTCGCCAGCCGTCCGGGATGAAGATGGCGTCGAAGTCGATGGAGGGCGGGAGCACGACCTTCGACGGATCGGCCCCCTTCGCGGCCGCCTCGCGCCGCAGGCGGCCCAGCTCGGCGGCCTGGGCCTTTGGGTCTTTCAGGCCGAGCTTGCGGGCCGCGGCGAGGTGGTCCTTCGCGTCCTCCGGGTACGACACGACCCGCGCCACGCTGCCGCCGCGCTTCTCGACGGCCGCGACGAAGGCGGCCTGCGTGGCGTCTCCGTAGGGAGACTCGGGGTGCACGATGGCAAACCGCTGGAAGCCGCGGGCGCCCATCGCGTGCGCGACGAGCGCGTCCACCTGCTGTTCGACGGAGACAAAGCCGCGGAAGGCCCACGGCCCGGCCGCCGCCGGGTCCTGCCCCTGCGAGAGCGCGACGAGCGGAACGCGCATCACCTGGGCGGCGCGGGCGGCGTCCAGGACGTTGTCCTTGAGCACCGGCCCGAGGAACGCCACGACGCCTTTCTCCAGCACGAGGCGCTCCATGCGGGCCACGAGGGCCGGGCCGTCGCCTGCGGCGTCCTCGAAGACCAAGTCCAGCTTGTCGCCCGTGCGGCTGTTGGCGAGCTGGATGGCCTGCTGGATGCGCTTGCCGGCCGGCGCGTATTCGCCGGTGAGCGGCAGCAGCACCCCCACCCGGCCGGCCGTCGACGGGTCTCCGGCGGCCGCGCGCCTTTGGGCGAAGCGCACCTCGGCGGCCCACGGGCTGTCCGGCCAGGTGGAGAGGAAGGAGTCCCCGAGCCGCGCCACCTCGTCGAAGCGGCGCGCGTCGAGGGCGGCGCGCACCCGGTCGACGGCGGAGGCTTCGGCGCCCTTGGCCTCGGCGGCGGGCGGGGCGTCGGCCGACGGCGGCGGCAGGAGCGGGGAGAGGTCCCGCCGCACGCGGGCCTCCACGGTCGGGTCTGCCGCGGCGAAGGTGAGCGCTTTTTGAGCGTATTCCTTGGTTTTTGCGGGGCTGCTGCCGCTCGACTGGGCGTCGAGGGCCAGGAGCCGGAAGCGGTCCCCGTTTTGGGTGTCGAGCGCACCCTTTTCTGCGAGGAGCTGGAGCGAGGCCGCCTCGTTGCCGGAGAGGCCGTCCTCGGCGTTGACGAGGGCAAGGCCGAGCTGCGCGGCAGCCTTGGCCGGGTGGGTGGGGGACTGCTCCACGACCTGCAGGAACCACTGACGCGCGACTGCGGAATCGCCGGCGAGCCGCCGCTGTTCTCCGGCAGCGAGGCGCCACCACGCGGACTCCGGTGCGCTGGCGGGCAGCTCGGAGGCCCGGCCTTCGAGGGCCGCGATGGCGCCCATCCGGTCGGTGCGGCCTTCGGCGATGGCGGCAGCCACGGCGGCGGGCGGCTTCGGATCTCCCTTGCGGGCCCCGGCCAGGAAGGCCCCGGCCAGGAGCAGCGCGGGAAGGAACGAGCGGGTCACACGCACCGGGAACTCCTCGGATGCCCCGCCTAAGCGCCTCCGCCCGAACCGGCATCCCCAGCGGCGGCCACGGCGGCGTTGTAGGCCCGCCGCGCGGGGTGGGCCTCCGCGCCGCGCGCGCCGAGCCGCGCGATGAGGGCTTGCTGATCGACGTCGAGCCCGGTTGGCACCTCGACGAAGACCCGGATCTGGAGGTCTCCCTTCCCGTCGGCGGCGTGAATGCCGCGGCCGCTGAGCTGGAAGATGCGCCCGGACGGCGTTCCCGCCGGGATGCGGATGCGGGTCGGGCCGTCCAGCGTGGGCACCGGCACCTCCGCGCCGAGCGCCGCCTCGTGGAACAGGAGGGGCAGGTCGACGATGAGGTCCAACCCGCGGCGCTGGAAGACGGGGTGCTCGTCCACGTCGACGATGACGAAGAGGTCTCCCGGATCCCCGCCGGCCCGCGACATGTTGCCCTTGCCGCGCAACTTGAGCTTCTGGCCCGTGGCGACCCCGGGAGGAAGGCGGACCTTCAGCGTCTCTTCTCGGTGCAGGGTGCCCACGCCATCGCAGCGGGAGCACGCCTTGGCGACCTGGAAGCCGCGCCCGTCGCAGTGCGGGCACTCCGTGCGGAACAAGCGGCGGGTGGGGCTCCGGCCGGTGGAGTTGCAGGGCGCGCAGGGCTTGCGGCCGCCGTCCGGATCGGCGCCGGAGCCGTCGCAGCGGGTGCAGCGGGTGCGGCGGGGGACCGTGATGGGCTCCTCGCCACCGCGGGCGGCGCGCTCGAGGGGCACGCGCAGGGTGTAGCGGAGATCTTCGCCGCGCTCGCCCGGCTTGCGGCGGAAGAGCGTGCCCAGGGTCTCGGCGACGAAGGCGTTGACCTCCTCGGGGGAGGGTGGACGGCCGTCCTGGCGGAACAGCGGGCCCAGGCGGTCGTAGCGGGCGCGCTGCTCGGCGTCGGAGAGGACCTTGTAGGCCTCGGCGATCTCCTTGAAGCGGCGCTCTGCGTCTTCGTCGCCGGGGTTGCGGTCCGGGTGGTAGCGGAGCGCGAGCGCGCGGAATGCCTTCTTCACCTCATCCGGTGAAGCGGTGCGGGAGATGCCGAGGATGGCGTAGTAGTCGCGGCGGGCCAGGGGAACCTCAGCGCCCCGCGCACGGCCGCCGGGGCTGGAAACGGACTGCCGGGGCCTAGCGGCTCGGCGCGCCGTCGTCGAGGAGCTCATCGCCGAAGTCGGACACGCCGGCGTCGTCCAGCCCCGCCACCTCGTCGCGCAGGCCGCCGTAGATCGCCTCGGCGAGCTGCTGGGCGGCGGCGAAGAGGTTGTCGTGCGCGGACTCGACCATGCCGAGATCTGTCGCGTCCATCGCCGACTCCGCCGCGCGCAGCGCGAGCCGGATGGACGTCTGGGCCCCGTTGTCGAGGTTCGTGCCGAACTCCTCGAAGGACCGGGACGTGTTGTAGATGAGGCCGTCGAGGCGGTTCTTGGCTTCTGCCAGCTCGCGGCGCCGCTTGTCCTCGGAGCGGTACAGCTCGGCGCCCTTCACCATGTCGTCGATCTCGCCGTCCGACAGGCCCGAGTTGGAGACGATGCGCAAGGACTGCGCCTTGCCGGTGCCGAGGTCGCGCGCGCGGACCTGGAGGATGCCGTTGGCGTCCAGCTCGAAGGTGACCTCGATCTCCGGCACCCCGCGCGGGGCCGGCGGGAGCCCCGTCAGCTCCAGCTTGCCGAGAGACTTGTTGTCCGCCACCATGTCGCGCTCGCCCTGGACGATGTGCACGCGCACCATGTCCTGGTTGTCACGGGCGGTCGTGAAGATCTTTGATTTGCGGCAGGGGATGGTGGTGTTGCGCGGGATGACCGGCTCCATCAGGCCGCCGGCGATCTCGATGCCCATGGTGAGGGGCGTCACGTCGAGGAGGAGGATGTCCTTCACTTCGCCGGTGAGCACGCTGCCCTGGATGGAGGCGCCGATGGCCACGACCTCGTCCGGGTTGATGCCGCGCTCGGGCTCGCGCCCGAAGATCTCTGCCACCTTGCGCTGCACGCGGGGCATGCGCGTCATGCCGCCCACGAGGAGGACCGCGTCGAGGTCCGAGGCGCGGAGGTTGGCATCGGCGAGGCAGTCCGTGCAGGGCTTGACGAGGCGCTCGATGAGCGGCTCGACGAGGGCTTCGAGCTGCGCCCGGGTGAGCGTCTCGACGAGGTGGACGGGGCCCGACGCGCTCATCGCGAGGAAGGGCAGGTTGACGTCGGTCTCTTCCGAGGTGGAGAGCTCGTGCTTGGCCTTCTCAGCGGCCTCTTTCAGCCGCTGCATCGCCACCTTGTCGGCCCGGAGCTGCACGGAGGACGTGGCCTCGAAGCGCTGGAGCAGGTGCTCCACGAGGACGTTGTCGAAGTCTTCGCCGCCGAGGAAGGTGTCGCCGTTGGTGGCGCGCACCTGGAACACGCCGTTGTCGAGCTCGAGGATGGAGATGTCGAAGGTGCCGCCCCCGAGGTCGAAGACCGCGACCTTTTCCCGCTCGCGGCGCCCAAGCCCGTACGCCAGCGCGGCGGCCGTCGGCTCGTTGATGATGCGCAGAACCTCGAGCCCGGCGATCTTCCCGGCGTCCTTGGTGGCCTGGCGTTGGCTGTCGTTGAAGTAGGCCGGGACCGTGATGATGGCCTTCTCGACGTCTTCGCCCAGGTAGGCCTCGGCGATCGCCTTCATTTTTTCGAGGACCATCGCGCTGATCTGCGGGGGCGAGTAGTCCTTGGCCTGAACGCGCACCCAGGCGTCGCCGTTGCCGGCCTCCACGATGGCGTAGGGCACGAGGCCGCGGGTGCGGCTGACGCCCGGGTGGTCGAAGCGGCAGCCGATGAGGCGCTTCACCGAGTGGAGCGTGCGGTCCGGGTTTGTCACCGCTTGGCGGCGCGCGATCTGCCCCACGAGGCGCGAACCGTCGTTCGTGAACGCGACGACGGAGGGCGTCGTGCGGCTGCCTTCATCGTTGGGAATGACGACCGGGTCTCCGTGCTCGATGATCGAGACGCAGGAGTTGGTGGTGCCGAGGTCGATTCCGATGACGCGGGAGGAGGACATACGCGGGCTCCGGGGGTGTGCGGCCGGGCGCAGGCTCAGGACGGAGAGGGAGGGCGATCGTCGGGGACGGGGACCGCCGGCGGGGCGGGAGGGGCGGCGACCACGGCCACGCGCGCGGCGCGCAACAGGCGGCCGCCGAGGGTCCAGCCTGACGCGAGCTCCGCGGCGACGGTGCCGGGCGGAAGGGAGTCGTCGGCCAGGGCTTGGAGGGCCTCGTGGACCTCCGGCGAGAACGGCGTGCCGGCGCGGGCGTCCACCCGGCGGGCGCCGGCCTTTTCCAGCGCGCGAGCCAGCTCGTCGGCCACCATGCGGACGCCCGCGACGATGGCGGCCGGGTCGGCGTCGGCGTGGCCCAGGGCGAGACTGAGGTGGTCTGCGACGGGGAGGAAGCCAAGCAACGCTGGGCCGAGGCCGTGAATGCGCGCCTCTTCGACCTCGCGCCGACGGCGCTCGGAGGCCTTGCGGAGATCGTCTTCGTGGCGTGCCACGAGGGCCTCGGCGCGGGTGGCGCGCTCCTCGGCGGCGGTGAGGGCCTCTGCCCGGGTGCGGGCGACGGCCTCGGCGCGCTCGGCGCGCTCTTGGAGGCGGCGAGCGACACCCACGACCCGGAGGCGCTCTTGCTGCTCGGCCGCGAGGCGGGACTCGGCGGCGGTGGCGCGGGCGGTGGCCTCTGTGGCCTCGACGCGGGCTGCGTCAAGCAAGCGCAGGCAGTCCTCGAGCTCGGCTGTCAGCGCGTCAAAGGCATCGGCGGAAGGGCCGTCCCGCACGATGATTCCGTCGTCGTCGTCGCCGGCCGCGAGATCGCCCCCGAGACCGCCGAGCGCCGCGTCGGCGGCGACCTCGTCGATGAAGAGATCGTCGGGCACGGCGGGCGACAGCGCCGGCGACCGCTGGGTCCGCGCCTCCACGGCGGCCAGCGCGGCTGCGAGCACGTCATCTCCGATGTCCACGGCGAAGTCGGCGTCGGTGACGGAGGCTGGACTTTGGGCGCGCGTCGACAAGGGATCCTCGGAGCGGAGCGTCAAGGACGGGAGCATCCGACGGCGCCCGCCGCGCTGTCAAGGCCCGGTCGGACGGAGTGCGCCCAGGACCGCGCGAATGACGCCATCCGCGAGGTCCCACCCCGCGGGGCCCAGGTGGAGCGCGTCCGGCGTGGCGCGGAGCATCCCGCCGTGCAGCAGGGGCGCGAGGGGCACCAAGTCCACCTCGCGGTGGAAGGCCGCGCGCAGCGGCCCGCGCAGCGTGCCCTCCACGTGGCGCAGCGTAGAGAGGACAAAGTCGGCAGCCGCTTCGTCGGCGCCGGGGCGCTCCACCGCGGGCGCCGCGCCCGCCGACCATGCCGCGAGGTCCGCCGGGCGAACGGTGCGGGTGCCGTCGGGGCGGAAGCCATGGGCGGACGGGCCAAGTCCTGCATACGTGCCCCCGCGCCACACCGCCCCGTTGTGCACGGCGCGGTGCCCCGGCCGCGCGAAGTTGCTGACCTCGTAGCGCTCGTACCCGGCGGAGCCCAGGCGCTCGACGATGCGGGCCATCATCTCGGCCCAGAGGTCCTCTCCCACCGCCTCGACCCGCCCGGCGGCGCGGGCCCGCGCGAGCGGCGTTCCCGGCTCGAAGGTGAGCCCGTAGAGGCTGACGTGCGGCGGGTCGGCGCGCAGCAGGGCGTCGAGGTCGGCGTCCAGCTCGGCGACGGACTGCCCGGGAAGTGCGAAGATGAGGTCAAAGCTCCAAGATCGAAACCCCGCTTGGCGGATGAGCGCGAGCAGCGCCTCGGCCTCGCCCACGGTGTGCCCGCGCGACAGCGTGCGCGCGTGGCGCGGCTGGAAGGTCTGGATCCCGACGGAGGCGCGGTTGACGCCGGCGCCGCGCAGGGCCGCGAGGCGCGCCGCGCTCACGGTGCCCGGGTTGATCTCGCAGGTGACCTCGGCGCCCGGGGCGAGGGGCAGGGCCGCGGCGATGCCGCCCAGCAGCGACGGGTCCACCAGCGAGGGTGTGCCGCCCCCGAAATAGAGGCTGTGCGCCTCCCCCTCGAAAACCGGTGCCTCCTCCGCCCAGTCCCGCTGCACGCCGGCCGCCCAGGCGGCGTGGTCTGCCGCTGGGTCCACCACGACGTAGAACGCGCAGTAGGGGCAGCGCCGCGCGCACCACGGGCTGTGGACATAGACGCCGAAGTCCGCGCTCATGGGGCGCGCCTATCGGGCGCGGCGGCGGCGGGGTAGAGGGAGGCGATGCTTCGACCCGAGACGTGCCCCTCCGGCGCCCGCCTGCTCATCGACCCGGCCGGCCCCCAGCCGGTCGCCGCCGTCCAACTCTGGCTTCGGGTCGGTGCCGCCTGGGAGGTGGCCGGCGAGGTCGGGGCGGCCCATCTGCTGGAGCACATGCTGTTCAAGGGCGCGGGGCGCTGGGGGGTGGGCGCGCTCACGGCGGAGGCGGAGGCGTTGGGCGGAGATCTCAACGCCTGGACCAGCCACGAACAGACCTGCCTGCACCTCACCTTGCCGGCCGCCGCCGCGCCCGCCGCCGTCGAGCTGCTCTGCACGATGGCCTTCGCGCCGACCTTGGACGCCGCCGAGCTGGAGCGGGAGAAGGCGGTCGTCATCGAGGAGATCCGCGGCGCTGACGACGACGGCAGCAGCCTGTTGCAGGACGCCCTCCGCAAGCGGGTCTTCGGGCGCCATCCGTACGGGCGGCCCGTGTTGGGCACGGCGGCCTCGGTGCGCCGCATCGGCCGCGACGCCCTCGCGGCCTTCCATGCCCGCTGGTACACCCCGGCCAACGCCATCCTCGTCGTGTGCGGCCCGGTGGACGAGGCGGCGGTGCGCGCGGCGGCGGCGCCCTTCCTCGGCCGTGCGGTGGCGCCTGTGCCGCCGCGCCCGCCCCGGACGGCGGCCAAAGGTCAGGCTGGCGCCTTCCTGCTGGATGGCGGCTTTGAGGAGCGAACGGTAGAACTGGCTTTTCCCATTCCGGGGGCCGAGCACCCGGACATCGCGGCGCTGGACTTGCTCGCCGCGGGGCTCGGCGCCGGTCGGGCGAGCCCCCTCGGCGAGGCCCTTCGGGAGCGCGAAGACCTCGCGTCCAGCGTGTGGTCGGCCATCGAAGAGGACGGCGATGGCGGGATGTTCGTCGTGGGCTGTGCGCCGCGTCCGGGCAAGGCCGGGCCTGCGGCGCGCGCCCTCGCCGCGGTGGTCGCCGCGGCCGTCGCGGACGGCCCGCCGGTCGGGGCGATGCGCCGGGCGCGGGCCTCCGTGCGTGCGGACCGCGTGCGGGACGGCGAGACCGTCGATGGACGAGCGCACCGCCTGGGGTGGGCCCTCGCGGTCCACGGCGGCTTGGACGCGGAGCTGCGGCACGAGGCGGCGATGGAGCGCTTGCGGCCGGCAGAG
>JBEIVK010000647.1:0-2688 GCA_040373935.1 Alphaproteobacteria bacterium | reverse complement strand
GGGGCTCGTGCCGGGCTGCGGGAGGCTCCCGGTGCGCGCAGGGTCGGCCGCACGCGCGAGCCTGGGCCGCGGCGCCGTCGTATCCGCAGGTTTTCGGGAGCGGCCGGGACGGAGCGCGCCAGGGGGGCCAGAGGGCGGCGCGGCGCGCCGGTGCCGCCGGGACGGCGGCACGGAGCGGCTCGGCCGCGACCCCGGCGGACACCCGGTGCCGGCCGCAGGCCGGCAGGCGCCCGACCCTGCACGCCCTCAGCGGGCGCGATCCGGGCCGCGCGGGCTGCCGTTGTCCCCGGTGTGCCGCGGAGTGGCGGCCGTCTCATGAAGCCGTGACGGCGGGCCGGCGGCCGCGACCTGCGGCGCGGCGTAGGGGCGGGCGCCACCGGGGAGCTGCGATGGGTCTGCTTCGGGTTCGTTTTCTGCGCTATTCGGCGTTTTATGCTCCGTTGCTGCTTGCGCTGCCGCGCCTGCGGGCGGCGGGGGTGACGACGGTCTTCGACGTGGTGGGGCCGACGCGGACGATCGCGGGGGGCATCGCCGATGGGTCGGTGGATGTGGCGCAGTCGGCGCTGGCGGTGAGCTTTGGGCCCTTCGCGCGCGGCGAGGCGCTGCCCTTTCGGCATTTCGCCACCCTGAACCACCACGATGGCTTCTTTCTGGTGGGCCGCGGCCTGGACGCGGGCGCGGGCTGGGCGGCCTTGCGCGGGAAGCGCGTGCTGGTGGACCACTTCTTCCAGCCGCTCGCGCTGTTCCGCGAGGCGCTGCGGCGCAACGGCGTGGACCCGGCCTCGCTGACGGTCGTCGATGCCGGGGACCCGGCGGCGATGGAGGCGGCGTTTCGGGCGGGTGAAGGCGATGTCCTGCACGCGCAGGGGCCGGTGCCGCACCAGCTCGCGGCGGAGGGGCATGGCGCGGTGTTCGCCTCGGTGGGGGAGGCGGTCGGTCCGGTCGTGTTCAGCACGCTCTGCGCGGCGCCGGCGTGGCTGGAGACGCCGGTGGCGGCGGTGTTCCGGCAGTCCTTCGACGCCGCGCGGGCCGAGGCGCAGGCCGCGCCGGCGGACGCCGTGGCGGCGGCGATCGCGGAGCACTTCCCGGCGGCCTCCCGCGGCGCGCTCACGGCGGCGGTGGCGGACTACCAGCGGCTCGGGTGTTGGGCGGGCTCCAGCGAGATCACGGCGGCGGCCTACGCGCGCACGCTGGCGCTGTTTCGGGCGAGCGGGGACGCGCCGGTGGACGTGCCGATGGGCGCGGTGGTGGCCTGAGCGGCGGCGCCCGGGGGCCTCAGCGCTCGGGCACCGCGAAGGCGACCCGGACGCGCTCTTGGCGCAAGCGGCCGTCAAAGTAGACGAGCACGGTGTCGCCTTCGGGATGGGACGCGACCTCGGCATGGAAGCCGCTGCCGCGCGACACTTGCTCGCCGTGCTCGGCCGCGCGCCAGATGCCGGCGCGCTCCGGATCTGCCACGGCGACGGTGAGGGCGCAGACCTCCGCGTGGCCGAGGGGCGCGGACCAGGGGCTGGTGTCGCCGAGGCGGGCGTCGAGCAGGTGCCAGGTGAGGCGCATCGGGGCTCCGGGGCAGGCGAAGACGGCGGTGAGCCGTCGGGCGGCGCGGCGGGGCCTAACGCAGGGCGGGTGCGTCGGGCGCCGCCGGGATCGCGCGGCGGACGGTCGGGACGGGCTGGACGGGCTGGACGGGGACGCTGGCCCTGCGCCCGCCGGGCCCGGAGGCTCAGGCCCGGATGATGCCAGGCGGGATGCGACCCATTCGCCCCGCGCGGTGGTCTGCGTAGGCCTCGAGCACCTCTTCGCGCGTGTTCATCACGAAGGGGCCGCCCCACGCGATGGGCTCGCGCAGCGGGCGCCCTCCGATGAGGAGCGCCTGGGCCGGGGCGTCTGCGGCGAGGTCTACCGCGTCGCCGTCGCCGAGCACGGCGAGCTGGCCGCGGGACACCGCCGCTCCGGCGACCTGGAGGCTGCCGTCGAACACGTACACGCCGACCTGGTGGTCTGCGGGCAGGGGCAGCCGGACCGCGGCGCCCGCCGCGAAGGACCAGTGGTGGTAGACGACGGGGGTGCGGGTGGCGATGACCGCTGCGACGCCGAGGGCTTGCCCGGCGATCACCCGCACGGTCGCGCGCCCATCGGGCGTCGTGGCGGTCGGGATGGCGGAGGCTCGAACCTCCTGGTAGCAGGGCGGGATTCGTTTTTCGGCTGCGGGGAGATTCACCCAGAGCTGAAATCCGTGCATGCGGCCGCCCTCCCGCTGCAGGCGGCGCGAGGGCATCTCGCGGTGCACCACCCCGGCGCCCGCCGTCATCCATTGCACGTCTCCCGGGCCCAAGGACCCCGCGTGCCCCGCGGAGTCGGCGTGCTCTGCCTCGCCGTCGAGCAGGTAGGTGACGGTCTCGAAGCCGCGGTGGGGGTGGTCGGGCGCGCCGCGCGCGGCGCCGGGCGCGTAGGTGATGGGGCCCAGCTCGTCGAGCAGGAGAATCGGATCGAGGGGGTCCAGGCCGGCGCTGGGGATCGGCCGGCGAACCGTGAAGCCGGCGCCCTCCGTTTGCTGGGGGGCGTTGACGATGGTGCGGACGGGGCGGGGCTGCATGGCCGATCGGGGGCGGGGAGCGCACGACCGCCGCCGATGCGCGGCGCCGCGATGCGGGGCGTGGGCCCGGCGGCCCCGTGGCTTGGCGCGGC
>JBEIVK010000149.1:0-8089 GCA_040373935.1 Alphaproteobacteria bacterium | reverse complement strand
GCGGCGGCGGCGCGGGCCTCGGCCTCGGCGCGCGCCTTGTCCTTGATGTCGGCGCGGAACTTGCTTTTCGGGTGGGTGCCGCGCTCGATCTGCACCACCTGACGCTGCCAGTACAGCTCGTGGGTGGCGAAGCGCGCGCGCAAGGTGCGAAGCTTGTGGAGCTGGGCGGTGTTGCCCGGCTTTTCGGTGAGGATCTCGCGCAGCTCGCGCCGGAGGTCGTCGCGGTCCTTGAGCGGCTCGATCTTCTCGAGGCCGTTGAAGTACTTGTCGTACTCGACCTTGAGCAGGAACAGGGCTTGCTCGAAGGCGTCGAGGCGCGCCCCGAAGGCGATGTCTGCTTTCTCCTTGCGGGCCACGGCTGCGCTCCTTGCGTTCCCATCGTACCATTCCGTGCAGAGAGGATCGATGCCCGAGGCGCCCCCCTTGCACGTGCTGGTCTGTGACGACGAGGAAGACATCCTCGAACTGCTCGGCGAATACCTGCGCGCGCGGGGCTACCGCGTGAGCTCGGCCGTGGACGGCGAGGACGCCCTGGAGCAAGTGCGCGTCGGTGGCGTGGATCTCCTGCTCACCGATCTCCAGGTGCCGGGCCTGGACGGCCTCGCGTTGTTGCAGGCCGTGCAGCGCAGCGGGCGCGCCACCGGCGTCCTGTTGATGACGGGCTACGGCACCGTGGAGACGGCGGTCGCCGCGTGGCAGGGCGGCGCGCGCGAGTACCTGCTCAAGCCGTTCCGGCTCCGCGAGGTCGCGGAAGCGCTGGAGCGCGCGGCGGCCCGGGGCGAGGCAGACGCGGAGGCGGCGCGGGCGCGGGCGCGGTGCGTGGCGCTCACGGCGGCGGCGGAGTTGGAGACGCCGGACGGCTGGCCGGGGGTGTACGCGGCGTGCGCCGAGGCGGCGCGGTCGGAGGCGCGGGCCGCCGAGGCGGCGGTCTTTGTGCGTGACGAGGGCGCGTGGATCCCGGTCGCGCGCTCGGGGCCTGCCCGCGATCTTCGCCGCTTCGACCCAGACAAGCCGGTCCCTCCCGGCGTGGAGCTCGCCTTCGCGGCGGTGGCGGGCCAGGCGCGCGTGGCGATCGCGGTGGCGCCTGCAGCGCCGGGTGCGGCGCGCGCGCTGCACCGGCTGGGGCAGGCCGTCGCGGGGGCTTGGCTGCGGGTCGGCCGCGGGGCGGCGGTGCTGGGCTGAGGAGCGCCCGTCAGGGCGGCGGCAGCGCGAGCACCGCTTCGACGGGCCGGTGGTCTGACGCCGCGGGCGCCACGACGGGGACGCGGGTGGACAGGACGCGGAGGCCGCCGCCCACGAAAAGCTCGTCGATCCGGCGGCTGGGCGCCTCGGCGGGGTACGTGGCGAACGCGGCCGGCGCCGCGGCGAAGGCCGCCGGGGCCAAGACGGGGAGCAGCCCGGGGACCGCCCGGAGCGTGGGGACGGTGGTTTCGCCCGCGTGGTCCTCGTTGGGCTCGTCGGAGAAGCCGCCTTGTTGGGGCGCCTCGGGTGGGGGCGCGTTGATGTCGCCGCCGAACAGGAGCGGGCCGGTGGCCGTGCGCAGCCGCGCCGCGACGAGGGCGGCCTGCTGCTCGCGGTTGGGGCGGTCTGCGCTCTCCAGGTGAGCGTTGAACACGCGCACCCGGCGCCCGGCGCCGATGTCCAGCTCGACATCGAGCAACGCGCGGTGCAGGCTGAGACGGTTGAGCACCGCGGGGCGGGACGGGATCTGCGGCAGCGCGTGACGCGCCAGCCCGGCCAACGGGAAGCGCGACAGCACAGCGATGCCCGAGTGGACCTCGCCGATCTGTGTGGAGGGAGCCGTGAAGGGGTAGGGCACCCACCCGGCCCGCCAGGTCTCCACGAAGGCGGCCCAGCCGAGGCCGCTCGCCTCACGCAGTTGCTGCAGTTGGTCGATGCCGTGGGCGCGGCGGCCCGCGCGGTCCACCTCTTGCAGCAGCACGACGTCGACCTCGTGGGAGCGGAGCGCCGCGGCGATGGCGTCGAGGTGGGCGCGCGTCTCGGCGGCCGCGGTGGCCCGCCCGGCGCGCGCGGTGGCCCCGGCGCCGTAGTGGATGTTCCACGACCACACCCGGAGTTGGCTGGGCGCCGACGGGGGAGACGCCCCCGGGAGCAGCTCCGTCCCTTCCGGTGGCCCGGCCGGCGGCAGACGCAGCACGGCCCCTGCAAGCCCGGCGCAGGCGCCCAGCAGCCCCATCGCCGCGACCCACCACCGCCTGCGCATCCGTCACTCTCCTGGCCCCAAAACAGGTGCGGGCCGGCGGCCCCGGTGGGAGCGCCGGCCCGACCGACCCCGCTGACTACTGGAGCAGCGAGATGACGGCCTGGTTCATGTTCTTGGCCTGCGCGAGCGCCGCGACCCCCGCCTGCTGGAGGATCTGGTTCTTGGTGAGCTCGGCCGTCTCCTCGGCGAAGTCGGCGTCGCGGATCTGCGACTCGGCGGCGGCGAGGGCCTCGGTGAACACCATCGCGTTGTTGATCGCGGACTCGAGGCGGTTCTGGGCGGCGCCCAGCTGCGAGCGCACGCTGTTCACCGTGTCGAGCGCGAGGTCGATGAGGTCGAGCGCGGCGCGGGCCTGGGTGGCGGTGCCGAGCGAGATGCCCGTGTTGATGCCGAGGTTGGAGGCAGTCAGATCGCCGATCTCGATGGTGATGCGAGAGACCGTGTCGTTCTGGATGCCGACCTGCACGTCGAGCTGGGTCGTCGTGCCGTCGGTGAGCTGCACGCCGTTGAACTCGGTGTTGGCCGAGATGCGGCGGACCTCGTCCTGAAGCTGGGTGAACTCGTCCTCGATGTAGGCGCGCTCGTCGTTGTCGAGCGTGTCCGAGGCGGACTGGATGGCGAGCTCGCGCATGCGCTGCAGGATGTCGGTGATCTCGTTGGTGGCAGACTCGGCGGTCTGGATGATCGAGATGCCGTCGTAGGCGTTGCGGATGCCCTGCTGCTGGGAGATCGTCGCCGTCTCCAGGTTGGTGGCCACGCCCAGACCCGCGGCGTCGTCGGCCGCGCGGTTGATGCGGAGGCCGCTGGAGATCCGCTCCAGGCCCTTGGTGAGGGCGCGGGTGGTCTTGCCGAGCTGGCCGCTCGCCTTCATGGAGGCGACGTTGGTCCGGACGGTCATGGCCATGGGAAATCTCCGAAGCAGCGGGTCGAGAGCAGGGGATGATGCGGATGGAGAGAGACGGGCGCGGCCGCAACGCGGCGAGACAGTCTGTTGCCGACGCAACGTATCACGTGGCGGCTGCCGGTTGCGAGCCCCGGCGTGCTGCGGTTGTCGGACGATCCGCGGAAACGATCAAGCGGCCGGTTGGTTTTTTCCAGCGGCGGCGTGGCCTCGCTCGCTGACTTGCCGCATCCAGAGGGCAGGCTAAGCGAGCGGCCCAACCCTTGGCCCGGTGCCCCGTGACCCCTGCATCGCCCCGCGGGCTCAACCTCGCCCGCATCCTCGACCGCCACCTCCTGCCGCGTGTCGAGAAGCCGTCGCGCTACCTCGGCTCCGAGCTGAACGCGGTGGGCCCGTCCCAGAAGGACCGCCGGGCGGTCCGCGTGCGCCTCGCCTTGGCCTTCCCGGACCTCTACGACATCGGGCTCGGCAACCTGGGCCTGCACATCCTGTACGCGATCCTCAACAAGATCGACTGGGTGTGGGCCGAGCGCGTGTACGCGCCCGCGATGGACATGGAGGCGCTCCTGCGCGCCGAGGGGCTCCCGCTGTTCGCGCTCGAGAGCAAAGACAGCCTCGACCAGATGGACGGCGTGGGCTTCACGCTCCAAAGCGAGCTGAACTTCACCAACATCCTCAACATGATCGACCTGATGGGCCTCCCCGTTCGGAGCGCGCACCGCGGTGAGGATGCGCCCCTGCTGTTCGCCGGCGGCCCCGCCTCCTTCAATCCGGAGCCGCTGGCCCCCTTTCTCGACTTCTTCGTGTTCGGTGACGGCGAGGAGGTCGTGGTCGACATCGCGCGGGTCTTGGACTCCGTGAAGGGCCGCGCGGCGCGGCTGGAGGCGCTGTCTCGCGTGGAAGGGGTGTACGTCCCGGCGTTGTACCCGATGGATGTGCTCGACGACGGGCGCATCCTGCCGGCGCTCGGCGCGCCGCCGATCCGCAAGCGCACCGTGGCCACGCTCGACGGCGCGAGCTTCCCCGTCGAGTACATCGTGCCCTTCACGCGGCAGGTCCACGACCGCATCTCCCTCGAGGTGCTGCGCGGCTGCACCCAGGGCTGCCGCTTCTGTCAGGCCGGCATGACGACCCGCCCGGTGCGCGAGCGCAGCATCACCGACGTGCAGTCCTTGATGCAGCGCACGCTGGAGGCCACCGGCTACGAAGAGGTCTCGCTCGTCAGCCTCTCCACCTGCGACCACAGCCAGGTGCGCGAGATGGTGGACGCGGTCGTGCGCCAGGCGGCCCCGCAGCGGGTGGGCGTGTCGCTGCCGTCCTTGCGCCTCGACAGCTTCTCCGTGGACCTCGCGGACATGGTGGCGGGGATCCGGCGCACCGGCCTCACTTTTGCGCCCGAGGCGGCGAGCCCCCGGCTGCGCGCGCTCATCAACAAGTGGATCCCCGACGAGGAGCTCCTCGGCATGAGCCGCCAGGCGTTCTCGCTCGGCTGGGACCACGTGAAGCTGTACTTCATGATCGGCCTGCCGACCGAGCGGGACGACGACATCGAGGCCATCGCGGACTTGACCTTGCGCACCCTCGCCGAGGGGCGGCGCTTCAACCCCAAGGCCAAGGTCAACACTGGCGTCTCCACCTTTGTGCCCAAGCCCTTCACCCCGTTGCAGTGGGCGGCGCAGATCGGGCGGGAAGAGACGGAACGCCGGCAGGGCATCCTCGACGCGCGCTTCGCCCGGAACAGCGGCGTGCGCTTCGGGCGCCACGAGGCGGCGACGACCTGGCTGGAGGGCCTCGTGTCCCGCGCCGACCGGCGCGGGGCAGACCTGATCGAGGCGGCGTTCCGGCTCGGGGCGCGCTTCGATGGCTGGGACGAGCACCTGCGGTTGGATCTGTGGGAGGCCGCAGTCGAACGCGCGGGGACCGACGTGGCCTTTGAGCTGCGCGAGCGGCAGATCGACGAGCGGCTGCCCTGGGACCACATCGACATCCACATCCCGAAGCGGTGGTTCGCCGAGGACTGGGCGCGGGCCTTGGAGCTGAAGCACGCCCAGGACTGCCGCCACAGCAAGTGCCACAAGTGCGGCGTCATCGACGTGAACCGCGAGCTGTGCGCCTCCATGCTGCGCCGCAGCATCGCCGGGCGCAAGACGGAGGCCGCCTTCGTGCGCCCGCCGCCCCCGCCGGAGCTCGGCGCCCGTCCCGCACAGCCCGGCCTGCCGCCCGTTCGCCCGCCCGAGCCGCCGCCCGCGCAGCGCCTCGTGTTCCGCATCGGGGTCACGGGCGAGGCCCGGTACTTGTCCCATCTCGAGACGATGAACGCCTGGATTCGCGCCCTTCGCCGGGCGCGGGCGCCGCTCTGCTGGTCGGAGGGCTTTCACCCGCATCCGCGGGTCGCGTTCAGCGGGGCGCGGCCGGTCGCCGAGGAGACGCTCGGGGACTACATGGACGTCGTGCTGCACGAGCAGGTGGATGCCGCGGCGCTGCGCGCGCGCCTGGACGCGGTCGTTCCGGGGGGCTTCCGCGTGTACGGCGTGCGGGAGGTGCCGCTGCGCGCGCCATCCTTGATGAGCATCGTCGCCGGCGCGGACTACCTGTTCTTTGTGGACGGGGCGCCGGAGGGCCTCGCGGCGCGGGTGGATGCGCTGGTCGCCGCCACGGAGATCCCCGTGGAGCGGGAGACGAAGGCCTCGCGGCGCAAGGGGCCGCGCGGGCGAAAGCAGACGTCCTCCTTTAACTTCCGGCCACACATCCGGGCGCTCTCGCTGCGCAGCGGTGAGGGTGGCGATCTCGTGCTGGAGGTGTCTCTCGACACGGTCGCCGGGCGCGGTGCCCGGCCCTCCGAGCTTCTGCACCTGTTGGAGTTGCCGCAGAACAGCGTGCGCGTGCTGCGGCGCGACACGCGGTTCGTCGAAGGCGCGTTGGACCGCGAGGCCACGGCCGCCGAGGCGGCAGCGGCCGGCGACGAGGTGGGCGACGAGGCGGACGCCCTGGCCTGAGGCCGGGCGCGCGGAAGGAAGGGGGCGTTGCGGGGGAAACCTTGGTTTCCCCTGCCCCATGAGGGAGTGCGGGCCGATGGGACGGCGCTCGGTTAGCGGGTGGGGCCGAGGCGCGGAGATCCGATGTTCGAGCTGAACGAGACCCAACGGGCGCTGGCGGACGCAGCGGGCGAGGCGGCGCGCGCCATCCTGGGCCCCACGCTGCGCGAAGACGACGAGGCAGAGCGCTTTCGCAAGGAGTACATCGTGGCCCTGGGCGCGGCGGGGCTCTGCGGCATCCCGACCCCGGAGGCCCACGGTGGGTTGGGGCTCGGGTATGTGGACTATGCACTTGCGCTGGAGCAAATCGCGCGGGTATCGGCGTCGTACGCGGTCTCGGTCGCGGTCACCGGGTTGCCGCAGGTCATCCTCGCGACGATGGGCGACGCGGCGCAGCAGGCGGCGTGGCTTCCGGGCCTCGCCTCGGGGCAGCTCTTGGGCGCGTTCGCCCTGTCGGAGCCGGGCTCGGGCAGCGACGCGGCCTCGCTGAAGACGGTGGCGGTGCGCGAGGCGGGCGGCTATCGCCTGACGGGCACGAAGTTCTGGATCACCCACGGCTCTTACGCGGACGTCTACGTCGTCATGGCGCGCACGGGCGGTCCTGGGCCGAAGGGCATCAGCGCGTTCCTGGTGCCGGGCGACGCGCCCGGGCTCTCCTTCGCCAAAAAAGAGGAGAAGATGGGCCTCCGGGCGTCGCCCACGGTCGAGATCGTGCTGGACGGCGTGTTCGTGCCGGAGGCGGCCCGCATCGGCTCCGAGGGCGACGGGTTCCGCGTCGCGATGGCGGCGCTCGACTCGGGCCGCATCACCATCGCGGCGATCTCGGTGGGCCTCGCCCAGGCCGCGCTGGACGTCGCGGTGCCCTACGCGATGGAGCGGAAGCAGTTTGAAACCCCGATCATCGAGTTCCAGGGGGTGGGCTTCCTGCTCGCTGACATGGCGATGAAGGTGGAGCAGGCGCGGCTGCTCGTGCAGAAGGCGGCCTGGTTGCGGGACAACGGGCAGCCGTACAGCATGGTCGCGGCGATGGCGAAGTGCGCGGCGACGGACTGCGCGATGGCCGTCACGACCGACGCGGTGCAGGTGTTGGGCGGCTACGGCTACACGCGGGAATACCCGGTGGAGCGCTACATGCGCGACTCCAAGGTGATGCAGATCGTCGAGGGCACCAATCAGGTGCAGCGCGTGGTGATCGCCCGTCAGCTGCGCCGGCATTACGGCGGCGCCTGAGAGGGCGGTCGGTCGGTCGGGTTATGGTGCGGGAGCGTGGGGGCTGGGAGCGATGAACGTTTGCCCGTTGTGTGGGTCCACCTACGACGAAAAAGTCGATTTCTGCTTCCAAGACGGCGCGCCGCTCGTGCGGCAGGCGGGCGTCGCTCCTGCGGCTGTGGCGCCGGCGCCGGTGGACGCGCTCGATGTCCCAGAGCCGCCGGCGTTTCAGAAGCGCGCGGTCGAGGATCCGACGCTGCCGATGGACGCGGCGGATTTGCCGACCGCCCCCGTCATTGCGGCGCCTGTGCCGGGTCCTGCGGCGCTCGGGCCGGCGGCGCTCGGGCTCGTGGCGCGCCCGGGCAGCGATGTGAAGATCAGCCCCCCCGAAGAGACGGCGCCGTTCGTGCGCGGGGGCGTCGGGGCCTTCTCCGCGGGGACGCTGGTCCCCGAAGACGACGACGTGCTGCCGCCTCCGACGCCGATTGGCCCGGGTGTGTCGGCGGCGGATGTGTTCGCGGCGCCCACCGAAGAGCTGCCGGTCGCGGCGGCGCTTGCGGCGGGCGTGGGGCCGGTCTCGGCGCCTCCGGTGGCGCCGGCGGCTTCGGTGGGGGCCGAGGGGCCCTCTCCGCGGCCCCTCCTCGTCAAGGAGCGCGCCGCGCCCGCGGAGGCCGCGCCACCCGCGCCGCCCGCGTGGGCGGACGAACCGGCCGAAGAGGC
>JBEIVK010000951.1:0-1633 GCA_040373935.1 Alphaproteobacteria bacterium | reverse complement strand
GCGCCGCCGCCTCGGCGGCGAAGGCCCGCAGCAGGGTGTCCCCGTGGCCTTCGCCGCGGTGCCCGGGCGCGACGCCGATGCGCAGCAGCTCGGCGTCCTCGAACAGCACGGCCGCGAGCAGGTAGGCGGTCGCTTCCGCGCCGACGCGGAGCGCCCAGCCCACCCCGCCGGCCCGCTCCAGGGCCCCGGCGACCGCCGCGGGCGACCACGCGTCCGCCCCAAAGCAGGCTGCCTCCAGCCCGGCGATCTCTGCGGCGTCCTGGGGCATCAGTTGGCTCAGTCCCACGCCGGCCGCTCCACCACGCGGATGACCACGCGCGTCCGCTGCTCGTCGAGGATGGCCCGCGCCCGGCCCAAGACGGCGGCCGCATCGGCGGTGTCCACGGCGCCCATCGCGCGACCGAGGAACCGCTCGACCACGAGTCGGCTGTAGATCCAGCCAGCCAGCCGATCCTCGTCGAGGCCGACCGCTTGGAGCTGCTGCGCCCAGTCCGCCGGATCGGGCACCGCCGCCCGGGCGCGGGCGACGCGCGCCGCCACCGCCTCGGCCGTCGGCTGGTAGACGCGCACATCCCCCGCCATCCCGCGCAGGATCGCGGCGTCGACCGCGCGCTCCAGGGGATCGGGCCGGGCCAGGTCCAGCAGGCTTGGCTCCTCGGCGCCCAGCCCCCCAAACCAGACCTCCCGGCGCAGGTCGGTGACGGTCACGATGCGATCCCCCACGACCACGAGGATGCGGTCCAGCCCGAGCGCAGCCGGCGGGGGAGCGCCGTCTTGGGCGAAGGCTGGCGCGGCGGCCAGGGCGAGGGCGAGCAGGAGCAGGCGCACCCCCGCGCTTTACCCCGCCGACGCGGGGGATTACACTTCGGGGCCCGCCGGGATGGTTGCGGGTCGGGCCCCATGATCTCCGCGCAGCGCATCTCAAAACGGTACGGGGACCGCCTGGCGGTCGATCAGGTGAGCTTCGAGGTCGCCCGTGGCGAGCTGCTCGGCTTCATCGGGGCCAACGGCGCGGGCAAGTCCACGACGATGCGCGTCCTGACCGGTTTTCTCCCCGCCACCGAGGGGCGAGCCGTCGTCGCGGGCTTCGACGTCTTCGACGCGCCCATGGAGGTCCGCCGTCGCGTCGGCTACCTCCCGGAGACACCGCCGCTCTACCCGGAGTTGACGATTGGCGATTATCTCGCCTTTGTCGCCGAGATTCGGGAGGTTCCTCGCGCGCGGCGGACCCGGGCCATCGGGGAGGCGATGGAGCGCGTGGGCCTCGTCGGCTGGGAAAGCCGCATCCTCGGCTCTCTCTCCAAGGGCTACCGGCAGCGGGTCGGGCTCGCCCAGGCGGTGCTGCACAACCCCGAGGTCCTCGTCCTGGACGAGCCGACGAGCGGCCTGGACCCGGCGCAGGTCGTCGGGATTCGGGCGCTGTTCCGGTCGCTCGCGGAGGACCGGACCGTCATCCTCTCCACGCACATCCTCACCGAAGTGGAGCAGCTCTGCCCGCGCGTCGTGATGATTCACGGCGGCCGCGTCGTCGCGGAGGGCGCCTTGGACGCCGTGCGCGCGCGGGCCAAGGGCGGCGTGCGGGTGGAGGCGGAGGTCAGCGCTCCGGGGGTCGCGCCCGAGGCGGTGGCGACGG
>JBEIVK010000385.1:0-4301 GCA_040373935.1 Alphaproteobacteria bacterium | reverse complement strand
CCGGGGCGCGCCGGCCGGACGGGCGCCTGCTGCGGGTGGCCGGCGCCGAGACCCTCGCCTTCGCCGACGACCACGCGGCGGCCGGCTTGGGGCTGCTGGATCTCTTCACCGCGACGCAGGACCTCCGCTGGCTGGACGGGGCGCTGGCCCTGGCCGATGCGCTGGTGGCGCGCTTCTGGGACGCCGCGGGCGGCGGGCTCTGGTACGCCGGGGACGACGCGCCGCAGCTCATCACGCGCAGCAAGCATCATTTTCCGGGCGCGGAGCCCTCGGCGAACGCGATGGCCGCGTGGCTGTTCGCGCGCCTGGACACCCTCTGCGGGCGGGCAGACCTCGGCGAAAAGGCGGATGAGATCCTCGCGCTGCTGGCGCCGCTGGACGCGCAGGCGCCGATGGCCCTCGGGCCGGCCCGCCTCGCGGGGCAGCGGCGGTCGGAGCCCGCGGCGGAGCTTGCGGTCATCGGGCCGGCGGGGGACGCGGCGGCCGACGCGCTCTGGGCGGTGGCGGTCGCGCACGCGCACGCCGGGCTGGAGCGGGTGCGGGTGGACCCCGCGGCCCTGCCCGGGTGGACGGCGCGGGTGCCCTGGCTGGCCGGAAAGGGCGGCGGGCCCGCCGCTTGGCTGTGCGTGGGCGGCGCCTGCCACCTGCCGGTGCGCCGGCCCGAGGCGCTGGAGCGGCTGCTGCGGGCCTGAGGCCGGGGCGCGACAGGAAGGGGGCGTAGCGGGGGAAACCTTGGTTTCCCCTGCCCCCTGAGCCCGCACCCGATGCCGGGGGCCGGCTCAGCCGCCGTTGCAGACCTGGCGGGTCCAGGCGGCGGCGTTGTTGATCTCTTCGCACTCGAACAGCGTGTTGAGGCCGTCGAGCGCCTCGTCGGCGGTGACGATGGGCACGGTGCCGGCCATCTGGTCCGCCGAGACCTCGTAGAGCAGCATCTCGCCGGTGGTGCCGGGGGCGATCTCGCGGGTGGTGGGCAGGGCGGCGATGATGGTGCCGCCGGCGCCGGCGCGCAGCGAGACGGGCACGCCGGCCGGGACCGGGATGTTGCCGTTGTTGACGACGCGGGCGGCGACGTACAGGCGGCCGGCGGAGCACTCGTCTTCGCAGACGTCGAGGATCTCGGCCGTCAAGTCCCAGTACTCGCTGGGCGGGCGGCCGATGTCTCCCGAGCGGAAGCTGTTGTAGAGGCTGAAGTTGTTGCGGGCCGTGCCGGAGACGCTCAGGTCGTCGTTGACGTTGGTGATCTGGTAGGCGTGCTGGTTCCAGACGGTGCGGCCGGGCGGCCAGCTGCGGTCCGCGTCGCCGAAGACGGTGAGCGAGCGGTTGTAGGCGCCGTGGCCGAGGACGATCTCCACCTGGTCGTCCCCGTCGACGTCCGCGACGATGGGGGTCTCCAGGATGGTGTAGGAGCCGTGCTCGAAGGACGAGTACTTCTGGCTGCCGTCGAGGCCGGAGTAGAAGCGGATGGAGGTCTCGTCGGCGTAGAGGACCTCGGGGTAGCCGTCCATCTCGAAGTCGAAGAGGGAGGGGCCGGCGGCGCCGGAGAAGTCGGCGATGGTCTGCTGCCAGTAGGTGGTGCCGCCCCAGCGCATCGCGTAGAGCTGGTTGCCGGCGGCAAAGACGAACTCGGGGGTGCCGTCACCGTTGAGGTCGTCGATGGCGGCGGGGCCGATGTTCACGCCGGTGTAGGTGAGCGGGCCCCAGACCTCGGTGCCGTCCGTCTCCATGCCGTAGACGTAGATGCCGCTGGTCTTGATGATCTCGCCCTCGCCGTCGCCGTCGAAGTCGGCCACGGCGATGAGGCCATCGAGCCCGCCGTTGTGCCACTTGATGGAGCCGTCGAAGTTGTAGGCCGTGTTGCCGGTGACGAGCTCCATCTGGCCGTCGTTGTCGAGGTCCACGGGCACGGAGAGGGTGCCGTAGCCCCAGCCGGGGGTGCCGCCATAGGGCGCCATGCCGATGCCGAGACCGCCCTGGGCGAGCACCATGCCATCGGCGCCGCGGAGGATGGCGCCGCCGATGGTGACCTCGGCCGCGCCGTCGCCGTTCATGTCGGCGATGGAGGGGTAGTTGTAGCCGTAGGGGTCCATCGTGGCGCCGAGCCCGGCGCGGCACCACTTCTGGGTGCCGGTGCGGGCGTCGAGGGCGCAGACGCTGTCCATGTAGGCGGTGATGAGGTCCGGCGCGCCGTCGCCGTCGACGTCGCCCAGCGCCATGCCGCCGTCCTGGCCGTAGCCGAAGCCGGAGGACCAGGCCGTCTGGCCGTTGTCGCCGTACAAGGCGATGACCTGGGTGTTCTGGTAGAGGAAGATGAGGACGCGATCCCCGTCGTCGACGCGGCCGTTGCCGTTGGTGTCCAGCACCGGGCCGGCGACGGCAGGCCCGTAGAAGGACCCGGTGCCGCCGTAGGTCCACTCCACCACGGGGGTGAAGGTGCCGTTTTGCAGCTCGACCTCGCACTCGGAGTTGATCGGCGCCTCGGAGACGCCCGGATCATCCGGGTTGCCGCAGGCGCTGATCTCCCCGCCGTCGGAGCCGCCGTCCTCGCCGAAGGGATCGGCGGTGTCCGCCTCGCCGTTGGACTTGTCCTCGGGGGTGAGGTTGTAGTCGGAGCAAGCGACGAGCAGGACGGACAGGGGGAGCAGGTGGCGATGCACGCAGACCTCGCGAGGGAAGCCGCAGCATAGCGCAGGATGGCGGCACCTGGGGGCCCGCGCGGCGGGTGGCGCGTCCGGGGACGCCGGGGCATGTCAGGAGCGATGCCGTCCACGTCCCGCGTCTCTGCGCTGCCACTGCTGCGACCGCCCAAGCCGGCGGCCGGCGATGCCCCGCCTGGGCCGGGGCCGCGGGTCGCCCGCCTCGTGCACGCGGGGCTGGGCGCCGTGCTCGTCCTGGCCTGGGCCAGCTTGGGCGTGCAGGTGCGCGCGCTGGTGGGCGCGGAGGGCCTGGAGCCGGCGCGGGCGCTCCTCGCGGCGGCGCGGGCGGCGCCGGACTGGGGCTTTTGGTCGATGCCGAGCGTGTTCTGGCTCGGGGCACCGGACGCGCTGCTGCTCGGGGGCTGCGGGTTGGGGGTGGTGCTCGGGGTGCTGGCCGGGGCCGGGCGGCGGTGGGCCCTGGCGGCCTCGGCGGCCCTGTATTTGTCGTACATCCACGTCGCGCCCACCTTCCTCGCGTTCCAATGGGACAACCTGCTGGTCGAGGCCTGCGTGATCGGCGCGCTGCTGCCGCGCTCCCACCCGAGCCGCTGGGCTCACTTCGCCTGGCGTCTGCTGTTCGTGAAGGTGTTCTTCCTCTCGGGCGTGGCGAAGGCCCTCTCCGGGGAGGGCGACTGGCTCGGCGGCACGGCGATGGCGCACTACTACGAGACCGCCCCCCTGCCGACCTGGCTCGGCTGGTGGCTGCACCAGGCGCCGGCGGCCTGGCACCTCCTCGAGAGCTGGGCCACGCTGTTTTTCGAGCTGGTCCTGGTGTGGGGGGCCTTCGGCGGGTCGCGGCTGCGCCGCGTGGTGCTCGCCGCGGCGGCAGCCTTCGTCGTGCTGGACGCCCTCACCGCCAACTACGGCTTCTTCCTGGCGCTGACGTCGGTGCTGGCGTTGGGCCTCCTCGACGACGGCGACCTCAACGGCCGCGCCGGGCGGTGGCTCGGCCCGACCGGGGCCGGGGGCGGCCCGCCGGACGTCCCGCGGGCGCAGGCCGGCGCCACCGCAGCGGCCGTGGTGCTGTGGGCGGCGTTGAGCGCGCTGGCGGCGGTGGGCCGCTTTGGGCCGGTGGCGCCCGGCGCGGCCCTCGTGGAGGCCGCGGCGCCGCTGCGCGTGGCCAACGTGTACCACCTCTTCGGGACGGTGACGAAGGCCCGGGTGGAGCCAGAGATCCAGGTCCGCACCGGCGAAGGCCCGTGGACGCCCCTGCACTTGCGCTTCAAGCCCGGCGATGCTGCGGCCGCCCCCGGCTTCGTCGCGCCGCACCAGCCGCGCCTCGACTTCCAGCTCTGGTTCCACGCGCTGCGCTGGAAGGGCCGCGCGCCGGCCTACCTGCGCAGCCTCGTCGCCGGGGTCTGCGCGGGGGCCGCGCGGGTGCAGCCGTTCTTTGGGGCGCCGCTGCCGGCCGCGCCCGACACGCTGCGCATCGTGTACTGGGACAGCCGCTTCACGGATCGCGCGGAGCGGGCGGAGACCGGCGAGTGGTGGGCGCGGCGCGTCGCGGACACCTCCGACGAAGTGGACTGCGCGGCCCTGCGGGCGCCGCGCGCGGGGCCCCCGCCGCGCCGAGACGCCGCGGGGCTGCCGGTGGACGCCGCGGGGCTG
>JBEIVK010000125.1:0-8868 GCA_040373935.1 Alphaproteobacteria bacterium | reverse complement strand
CCGCTGCGCGGGTGGATGGTGTCGGAAGCGGTCCGCCTGGGGCGCGCCGAGGCGGAGGTCGCCGGCGCGGTCTGGGCGCGGGACCGCGAGGGCGTCGGCGAGGGCGCCGCTGCGGCCGTCGCGCGCGCAGAGGCGGCCTTGGCAGACCTCGGGGCGGTGCTGGACATCACGGACCGTGCGGCGCTCGCGGTGCATCCGCTGCGGCGGCGCTTGGATGGGCGATCTCACTGAGGAGTGCGGGCATGCGGCGGTCGATCTGGGGCGGAGCGCTGGTGGGATGGGCGGCCGGCTGCGCCGGGGGCGACGGGCCGAAGGGCAGCCCTTGGGAGGTTCCGTCGGACTTCCTCTTTGGAGCGGCGATGGCCGGCTTCCAGGTGGACCCGGGCTGCCCCACGCTCCCCGCCGAGGCCTGTGAAGATCGCCACTCCGACTGGTACCAGTGGGTGACGGACCCGGAGCTCGTGGCGGACCCCGGCCTCTACCAGTCGGGGGACCCGCTCTCGGCGGGGCCCGGCTATTGGGAGACCTTCGACGCCGACCACGCGCGCGCACGCGACGAGCTGAACCTCGACGCCCTGCGCGTGAGCCTGGAGTTCTCCCGCCTGTTCCCGGTGGAGCCCGTCGGCGCGCAGACGGTGGACGACCTCGTCGCCGCCGCGGACCCGGCGGCCGTCGCTGCCTACGCGGCCCTGTTCGCGTCGATGGAGGCGCGCGGCCTCGTCCCGCTCGTCACCCTCAACCACTACACGCTCCCGCTCTGGCTGCACGACGGCAAGGCTTGCAACGCGGACCCGGACGCCTGCACGGCGCGCGGCTGGCTGGACGCGGCGGCGATGCGCCGGTGGCTGGGGCTGTTCGCCGGGTTCTGCGCGCGGGTCTACGGGGACAAGGTGCGCTGGTGGGCCACCATCAACGAGCCGATGGCGATTGTCGTGCCGGGCTACCTGCTGCCGACGGCGGACCGCACGAACCCGCCGGGCATCACGCGCCCCGCCGCCGCGATCGACGTCGCCTTCGCCATCATCGACGCCCACGCCGCGATGTACGACGCGGTGCACGCCGAGGACCCGGACGCGCAGGTCGGATTGGTGCCCAACCTCGCGGTCCCCGAGCCGGAGGACCCATCCTCCTCCGTGGACCAGGCGGCCGCGGTGCACTTCGACCACGTCTACAACCGGGTCTTTCTCGACGCGCTGGTGGACGGCGTGTTGGACCGTGACCTCGATGGCGTGGCCGAGACGGACCGTCCAGACCTCGCGGGGCGCATGGACTACATCGGCGTCAACTACTACACCAAGGTCACGGTGCGGGGGTTGGGGACGAGCATCGTCGCCGGCTATCCGTGGGTGGATTTTCTGCCCGTCGGCAGCCTGTGGCAAGAACATCCCGAGGGGCTCGGCGACGTCGCCCGCCTCGCGGGGGGCTACGGACTGCCCGTCATCGTGACGGAGAACGGCACGTCCAACCACGAGACGGACGCAGGCCAGCGCTTTCTGGACCCGCACCTCGCCGCCCTCCGCGGCGCGATGGACGATGGGGTGGACGTGCGCGGCTACTTCTTGTGGTCCCTGATCGACAACTATGAATGGAATCACGGGATGAATCTGCGCTTTGGCGCATATGCGGTAGATCCCGTCAGCAAGGATCGCAGTCTGCGCGACATCGGCGCACGCTTGGGCCATTGGGCGGGAAAACGCACCCTCCCCGCGCCTTGACGGAGAGTCGGCAGCCGCGGCCGCGGTCCCCGGGGCAGTTACGGATAAGTTCGCCTACCTATCCGAAAAGAGATCGCTGCCGGGCTTGCAAATCCGTTCGCCGCGGGTGACGATCCAGCGCGGGTGGAAGCAACGCGGACGGCCCGACGCCCGCGACGTTGGCCCCCTGGATGGACCCATGCCTCGACAGCCGAACGAGCATCTCGAACTTGAACCTTTCCGGCATCTGATGGGCACGAAGCCGGACCACGAGGTGGCGGCGCTCGCGGGCACCAGCGCCTCCATCGTTGGGCGCTACCGCCGCAAGCTCGGGATCCGCGCCTACGAGGGATACAAGTTCGGCGTTCGCCCGGTCGATGGGGCCACCGAGGGCGAGGAGCGCGCGCCCGGCCGCGGTCGGCAGCGGCGCACCCGCGGCCCCGACAAGGCGCAGCGCAAGTCCCGCATCGGCCCGTATGCGCACCTCGTCGGCAAGCGCTCGGATCGCGAGGTGGCCGAGATGGCGGGCGTGACGCAGGAGGCGGTGCGGATGTACCGTCGCCGGCGGCGCATTCGGATGCTGGCCCCAGGCGAGGTGGGGCCCGAGACGTCGGTGCGCCAGGCGCGCAAGCGCCGCACGCGCCTCGCTCCCTTCGCGGACCTGCTCGGCCGCTTGCCGGACGCCGAGGTGGCGGCCCGAGCCGGGGTCACCGCCGAAAACGTGCGGTCTTACCGGCGCAGGCACAACATTCCGGCGTCCTGGCGGGAGGCGCCGTCTCCGGCGCCGCGCGCCAACACCGGGTTGCAAGCCTGGGCGGTGCTGGTGCGCGATGAGTCCCCCGAGCACATCCTCTTCGCGCACAACCTCGCCGCGGCCACCGAGGCGGCGACGACGGCCCTCGGCGCAGACCGCGTGCTGGGCGTGCGGCACATCGGGCCGGCCATCGGCTGAGGCCCGGCCGGGGCGGCGGGGGAGGGGCGTTGCGGGGAGGGGCGGAGCCCCTCCCTGCCCCCGAAAGAAAATCGAGGGCGGCGGCGGCTACTGCAGCGGCTTGTAGCTGCGGAACCAAGTCTGGAGGAGCTGCCCCCAGCGCAACGCGGTGCCGGGCGGGGTGACCAGGCTGTACAGCTCGCCGTCGCTGCGGAGGAAGGTCTGGTCCTTGACCTCGATGGAGACGGAGTCCAGGGCGGTGAAGTCGCGGCCCCACAGCTCCTCTCCGGCGGCCCCGCGGATGGAGACGCGCGTGGCCGTGACCCACAGGCGGCCGTCGGCGGCGGGCTGCGCGGCGCCCTCGCGCGGGTGATGGCGCAGGCGAACGGGCTCGTCAGGGGCGACGAGGCCCTCGGCGGCGTGGCGGGAGCGGTCCAGGATGGGCGGGCTGCCGAAGTGGGCGTCGATGCGGGCGCGGGCTTCGGGGATGTCCATGGAGGGCGTCGTGCCGAGGCCGTGCAGCTGGGCGTCGATGTCGAGGCGCCAGGCGGCGGCGCAGTGGCGGCAGGTGAGGGTGTCGGTGGCGACGGTGAGCCCGGCGATGGCGCCGCATTGCGGGCAGGCCCAGAGGAGGTCCGGGAGGCCGTGCGCGAGCTGCCAGCCGACGGCGGGGCGGGAGCGGTCCCGGTGGGGGAGCACCGAGATGGCGCGCACGACGTCGGCCGCGATGGCCTCGGGGGTTGCGTCGGCAGGCCAGGTGAAGGGGCCGGCGTAGGAGATGTCGAGGGGGACCAGGCGCGGGCGGCGCGCCCAGCGCGGGTGGGCGAGGTACGCGGCCGGGTTGACGGCGACGTAGACGGGGGCGCCGGTGCGCTTGATGAGGCGGCCGATGCCGGCGGGCACAGGGCCGGGGCGGCCGTCCCAGGTGCGGTCGCCTTCGGGGAAGATGACCACGGCGTGGCCGTTGCGCAGGTGTTCCTCGACTTGCGCCATTGATTCGCGGTCTTTGACGAACTTTTTCTTGGGGAACGCGCCGAGGGCCTGGATGACCTTGCCAAAAAAGGGGAGCCGCATGGCGCTCGTGGCGGCCATGAACTTCAGCGGCCGCCAGCACCCGATGCCGATGTTGAACGGGTCCCAGAAGTTGCCGTGGTTGGACAGCAGGAGCATCGGGCCGTCGCGCGGGATGATCTCGCGGCGGTGGTAGCGCGCCCGGAAGTAGAACAGGTTGAGGAAGGCCACGAGCAGCCACCCGATGCGATGGGCGAGCCAGTCTCGGAAGGGCAGGCCGTAGAACGGGCGGGGCCGCCGCGCGAGGGCGGCGATGGTGTCGGCGTCCATCCCGACGCTTTATCTCGCGGGCGCGGCGGCGTCGGGGGGCGGGGCGGGCGGGAGCACGGCCCGGATGGCATCGGCGAAGGAGGCGGCCGTAAAGGGTGCCGCGAGCGTGGTGCAGGACGGCGGCAGGGGCGCCGGGAAGGCGGCCGGCGGGCCGACGAGGAGGATCGGGCCGCTGTACCCAGCGCCGCGCAGCTCGGTGAAGACGCCGTCCGGAGGCGGGCCGTCCGGGCCGACGAGGAAGACGAGGAGCCCCCAGGCGCCGCCGGCCGCGACGCGCCCGACCGCGTGGCGCAGGTGCAGCAGGTCTTCGGCGACGACCCCCTCGCGCTCGAGAAGGCGGACGACGAGGTCTGCCCAGGCGGCCCCGGGACGCAGCGGGAGCAGGCCGGCGCACGCCCGCGGCGCCTCGACGGGGAGGACGAGGCGGAAGGCCGCGCCGGCGCCGGTGTCCCAGGCTTCGATGCGGCCGCGGGCCGCCTCGGCGAGGGCCGCGCTGGACGACAGGCCGATGCCCGTGCCGACGCCGGCGGGTTTTGTGGTCATGAAGGGCTCGAAGAGCCGCGCCAGCACCGCCGCGGGCAGGCCGGGGCCGGTGTCTTCCACGACCAGTTCGACCGCGGGGCCGGGCGGGAAGGCGCCGCGGCCGGGGCGGCCTGCGACGGCGGGGCTGCTCGGGCCGACGCGCACGCGCACGGTGCCGGGGGTGCCCGCGAGGGCGTCGCGGGCGTTGGTGCAGAGGTTCAGGAGGACCTGGATCAGGCGGTCTTCGTGGATGCGCACGAGCCAGTGCGTGTCGCACACGTCCAACGCGAGGTTGACGCTGCGGGGAAGCAGGCTGCGCAGCAGCAGCTCGGTGCGGCGGACGACGCCCGACAGCTCGCAGAGGATGGCGGCGCCCTCACCTTGGTGGATGAGGTCCACCATGCGGCGGACGAGGCGGGAGGCCTGCGCTCCGGCGCGCTCAACCCGGGCGGCGCCATCCTGGAGGCGCGTCGCGTCGGGCTGGCCGAGGGCCATGCCGTCTGCGAGGGCCATCATCGCGCCGATGAGGTTGTTGAGGTCGTGGGCGAGGCCGCCGATGAGCTGGGTGATGGGCTCGGCCTTCTGGACCTGGGCGAGCTCTGCCTCGAGGCGCAGGCGCTCGGCTTCGGCGGCGCGGCGCGCGCCGGTGTCGCGGGTGGCGCAGAGCAGGCCGCCGTCCTCGAGCACCGTGAGGCTCACCTCCTGGTGGACCGGCCGGCCGTCGAGGTGCACGCCGACCGCCTCGCCGCACCACTGGGCGCCCGGCCCATCGAGCAGCGGGAACACGCGCTCGCTGAACTGCTGCACACCCTCGGGGGTGTACAGCGTCGACCACGGCTTGCCGAGGACATCGTCCAGATGGCGAAAGCCGAACATCGCGAGGTGCGCCGGGTTCATGAAGGTGAACCGGCCCTCGGCATCGGTGAGCGCGATGGCGTCTTGCGCCTGGGCGATGGCTTGGGACAAGGTCGTGAGGCGCCGGTGCATCGCGGCGCGCTCGGCCGTCACCTCCAGGAGCGTGAGCGCCACCATCGGCCCGCCGGAC
Source organism: Alphaproteobacteria bacterium (assembly GCA_040373935.1). Taxonomy (GTDB): domain Bacteria; phylum Myxococcota_A; class UBA796; order UBA796; family UBA2385; genus JBEIVK01. Next base: position 3,335 of record JBEIVK010000125.1, on the reverse strand, counting down.
ATCGGGTCCACGCCCCGCGCGGCGCGCCACTGGGCCGCCCGCAGGCCGTCCCGTGTGCGCACGATGTCTTCCCCGTCGGCCGCGCCGTGGAGCATCACGGCATCGAGCACCCGGGCGCCGATGGACGGATCGGAGAAGAGTGCGCCCAGGGTGGTGGTGGGCTCGTAGCAGGCGGCGGCCGCGGGATTGAGCAAGAGCGCAGGGCCGCCATCGGCCGGGAACAGCAGGACCTGTGCCGGGTCGTGGCGGAGCGCCTCCACGAGGCGGCGCTCGTCCGGGGTGGCGTCGCTGAGCGGCGCCGCCTCGACGAGCAAGGCGAGGCCCTCCGCGGCGCCCTGCACGGTGCGCAGCGTGCACCCGACGGTCCGCGGCTCGCCGTGGGGGTAGAAGGTCCAGGTGTCGGCGATGGGGCCGTGGGCGGCGCGGCGGCAGAGGTCGTCCAGGCGCGCGCGGGCGGCGGTGCTGAGCGGCCCGAGGGCGCGCGCGGAGAGGGCGGCCGGCGATTCGGCCTTCCAGAGGGCGGCCGCCGCTGCCGTGGCGGCGGTGATGCAGTGGAGGCCGAGGTCGTACACCCAAATCACGCCGGAGAACGCGGCGAGTTGGCCAGGCGTGGGCGCGGGCGGGAGCGTGGACGGTGGGCGAGTCACGGGCGGTCCGTGCAGTGTATGGGATGGGCCCGGCAATCGCCAGATGTAGCCGTACACAGTACGTCATCGCGCGCGTTGACCGGTGCGACGGCGCAAAGCCACCGCCGCCCCGCCCGTGGCTACGGATCGACCCGCTCCCGGCATAACCCTTACAGAGCGATACGGACCCCGGCGTGCCCGCCGAAGCCGCGGTCGACCGGGAGGTTGAGGTGCCCGTAGACCTTGACGACGGCGAGATTGACCTGGGCGCCCAGGAAGGCCCGCGGCGCACCGACGGCCGGCGCGGCCGCGCTGGCGTCCCCGGTGACGGCGGCGGTGCCCAGCAGCGCAGTGCGCCCTTGCGCGGACGCCGAAATGTCGCCGCCGAGGGCGATGGTGCTGGTGGCCGAGCCGTCGAGGAGGAGGTCGTACCCGATGCCGGCCCAGGCCGACACCACCGCGACCTTGACGGCGGTGGACAGCTCCAGCGGCACCGACGCGGCGCGGGCCTCGACCGTGTATTCCCCCGTGGCATCCCATTGCACGCCTTCGCCGGGCGAGATGGGGACCGCGCTCTCCAGGGTGAGGCGGTAGACGCCCGCCTCGTAGCCGGTGGTGAAGTCCACGCCGTTCCAGGCCACGGCCGACGTGCCCTTCGCGCGCAGCAGCTGCACTTGGAGGTGCCCGCCGTAGTTGACCATGCTCCCCGCGAACGGCTCTCGATCGCCGCTGCCGGCGAGGCCGTGCGCGTAGATGCGAAAGCGGCGGGCCGCGCTGCCCTCCGGCGCCGCGACGCCCAGGTTGAGCCCCGCCATCACGGTGCCCATGAACGCGAAGCCGCCCTCGGGAAGCGCGGTGTCCCCGCGCCCGAAGGTGGCGCCCATGCCGTCCGCGCCGGTGCCGACGCCCCCACCCACGACGAAGCGCTGGAGGTTGGACCCGTAGTCCACCCCCATCCCCTTGGACGAGAGGGCCGTCGCGCGGGCCATCTGCTCCAGGAACGCGCCCTGATCGTCCAGGTTGAGCGTGCCGGCCGCGGCGGTGCGGAGGGCGGCGACGACCTCGTCGGGGTCGACCCCGGCGGCTTGGGCCTTCGCGGGGTCGAGCTGCACCACGACGTCTTGCGCCCGTGCGGCCGAAGCGCCCGCGACGGCGAGCAGCGCGAGGGCAACGAGGCGCGCGATCACCGCGCCTCCGCGGACTGGAACAACGGGAGCTGCGCCCGCTCGGCGGGTGCCCCGTAGCGGGTGGGTGCCCCCGGCACCGGCTGTCCGTCGAGGTACCCGCGGAGGAGCCGGATCATGTCGGCGCGGTCGGACGCGGAGTTGACGTAGTCGACGTCCCCGGTGTCCACCACGTACACCGGCGCGTCCGTGTAGCGCGCCCAGAGGCGGTAGTAGCGGTCCCGCAGGCTCTCGAGGTAGCCGGGCGGGATGCCCTGCTCGGCCGCGATGCCGCGGCGGGCGATGCGCGCGGCGATGGTGTCCGTCGGCGCGTCGAGGAAGACGACGAAGTCCGGCCGGGGGATCTGCCCGTCGAGGAGCGACGCGAAGCGGTCGTAGAGGGCCAGCTCCGGCCCGTGGAGCGTCTCTTCGGCGAAGAGGCGGTCCTTTGCGAAGATGTAGTCCGCGACGACGAGATCGGAGAACAGATCGCCCTGCGCGAGCGCGAGCTGTTGGGCCGTGCGACTCGCCAGGTAGAACATCTGCGTGGGGAAGGCGAAGCGCTCGCGATCCGCGTAGAACGCCGCAAGGAAGGGGTTGTCCTCCCACGGCTCCAACACGAGACGCGCGCCCCACTCTTGCGCGAGAATGCGGCAGAGGGAGGTCTTCCCCACGCCGATCAGGCCCTCAATGACGAAAAACCGCCGACCCGCCACCGTGGCCCCGGCGACACCGCTGGAGCCGTGCCGCCGCGTCAGTCTAATGCGGCGGCGGCGCGCCCGGGCGGGGGTCGCCGCCGCGCTCGGCGCAGGTGCCGCGTAGCCCGTCGAAAAGCGGGGTCGGCAGGGTCGGGGGCGCGTGGACGATCCGCGGACCGAGCGGGCGCGCCGCGTGGCCCCGCCTGCGTCCCCGCAGGGCCGCCCGATCGTGACACCGCTGGCCCAGGCCCTTCCCACCGGCCGCCTTTTGGCGCCGCCCGCGGCGCGCGCGGTGTCCCTCTCCGCTCAGGGCCCGCACACGAGCGCGACACGGGCCCGGCCGACGACGAGCCGCGGCGCGTCGGGCGGAGGCGCCACGCCGGCGCAGGGCCGCGGCGTGCGCTGGGGATCCAACCGGTGAATCGCGAGGCTCCCGGGCCCCTGGAAGACGCGCACCCAGGGTCCGCGCGGGTCGGCCGGCGGGCGGCGGTCGTCGACGAGCAGAACGGACCAGTCGGCGTCGGAGCCGTCTGGGTCGTGGCGGGGGAGGGGCGCGTAGAGGCTGAGGTCCTGGAACCGCCCGCCCAGCAAACTGCCGGCCGGGGCCTCGGCCGCGATCCACGCGCCCAAGGCCCGCAGCTCGGCCGCGCGCGCGGCCTCCCCGCGCAGCCCGTCGAGGACCGCCGGTGCCCGGACCAGCGCGCTCGCGCCGACCAGCGCCAACACGACAGCGTGCAAGGGGCGCGGTGCGCCGGCGGCGAGCAGGGCGAGGGCGAGCGGGACGAAGAACACGGGGTGGCGGCGTTGGCTCCAGAGCACGAGGGCGGGCAGCGCCACCAGCAGCAGGG
>JBEIVK010000946.1:0-1644 GCA_040373935.1 Alphaproteobacteria bacterium | reverse complement strand
CCGCGGGCCCGGGGCGCTCCGCCCGCGTCTCCGCGGCGGGCTCGACGGGCGGCGCGACGCCCCCCCGCGCTCAGCGTCGCTCGAGCGTGACGGAGCCCAGGGTGCCCGGGGTCTTCTCGATGGCGACGACCTCCCAGCGCACGCCCCCCACGGTGACGGCGCTGCCGAGCCCGACAAACACGCCGGGCTGCTGCGGGTCCACCACCAAGCTGCAGATGACCCCGCGGGCCTCCGTGCCGTCCGCCTTGGTGTAGGCGCCCGTCGTCATGTTGCCCATGGGGACGCGGTGCTCGCCCAGCATGCCCACGGTCGTCTCGTCGATGGTCTCGCGCACGGGGGCGCCTCCTTGGCTGCTGCGGGCGACGGCGGCGCCGAGGAGGGCGCCCAGGATGGCGGCGCGCACCCTCAGTTGCCGCCGATGCGGATGGCCCGGTAGAACCGCTTAAAGTCCGCGACCGGCAGCTTGGCGACGTGGCTGCTGCCCCAGGGGTTCGTGAGATCCACGGTGCGGCCGTCGAGGTCCACGTTCTCCGGGCAGTAGGCGTGGTTGCCGTAGACATTCCACTTGTTGGCTTCGCGGGTCAGGTCTTCCTGGCCGTCCATCGCCTTCGAGTCCACGGTGATGGGCTTCTTGCTCTCCAAGGCCACCGCCATCGTGAGGAGGATGTCGTCCTCGTCCATGCGGTCCGTCGGGTAGTAGTTTTCCAGCTTTCCCGTGAACAGCTCCGTCGCCCCGTGGAACTCGAATCCCGTGGCGATGTTGCCGCCCGAGATCTGCTCGTAGCTGCCCTTGTGGGTGGCGAGCGTCTTCTCGAGGAGGGCCGGCCACATCTCGGTGCCCTCGGCCGTGTTGTCGCCCGTCTTGGCGTAGAGCGGCGAGCCCCCCGCCGTCTTCACGGCGAGGCGCGCGTCCACCGTCTTCGTGACGGGGCGGGGCCGCTCGTAGGCGTTGCGGCGGATGTAGAGCGTGACGGCGAAGGTGCCGTCCTTGTTGTCCTTGATGAGCTTCTCGATGAGCGACGGGTCCGCCCGCGCCACCGCGAGCATGCCGGCGATGAGGTAGCAGTCGCCGAGCGAGCCCTGGGCCACGTCGTTGGGCGAGACCGCGTGGCTGTCCCCGGCGCCCTGGGCGAAGGCCACGCCGTTCTTGGTGTCTTCCCAGGGGGAGGTGGCGTGCTGGTCCCGCAAGGCGGGGAGGCCGTCCACCGTCTTGCGCTCGCCGGTGGCCGGCGCGGTGGTGCCCGTGCGGTCTTCCGGGAACTGGTACTTGCCAGGGTCCACCGAGACGCCGAAGGCCTCGTCGAAGCCGACCAGCGCGCCGTCGCCCTTGGCCTGCTTCGCGGCGTCCTGCAGGAGGGACGCGAAGAAGGCGTTGCCCCGGCCGCCACCGCCCGACTCGGCGGCGGGGGCGCGCCCGCCGGTGGCCGGCGCGGCGGAGCGGGGGGCGCGGGAGGGGCTGCGGGCGTGGTTCATCGGGGGCTCCGCGGGTCAATGGCGCACCATACGGCGAGGCCCGTTCCGGATCAAGCCGATCGGCAACCACCGCGCAACTGTGCGGCCCGACCGCCGGCGGGCCGCGGGCGGGGCCGCGCGGGCGGCGGGTGTGCGACACTGCGCGCGCGGGGGCGCGGCGACGGGCCTCGT
>JBEIVK010000118.1:0-9100 GCA_040373935.1 Alphaproteobacteria bacterium | reverse complement strand
GGCGGCCTCCAGCTCGGCGCGCAGGGCCACGAGGGCCGCGGCCTCGGCGTCGGTGTCGGGACCCGCGGGTGCCAGCGCCGGGGGCGGCGGGAGAGGCACGGGCGCGGGGGACGCGTGGGCGAGGCCGAGGAGGAGCGACGGGAGCATAAGCATTCTCCCGAGTAACGCGATCGCCGAGCGCCTCAGTAGCGGGAGGCGATGTCCCACCAGGTGCGGCCATCCTCGACTTCGTCAGCGAAAACATCGACCAGCTCGCCCTGCTCGCGGAGGCGCCAGAGGGTCCGGTAGTCGCCGCCCTTCGCCGACGCGTAGAGCTCGCCATGATCGCCGTCAGCGTCGAGGCCCAGCGGGCGGAAGAGCGCATCGTCCCAGGCCAGCCGCTCCACCCACGCGCGGTCTTGTAGATTGAAGCGGGACAGCGACGAAGCGCCCGTGGTGAAGTCCGTCACGAGGCCGTAGAAGCCGTCCGTGTCCATCCAGGCGAGGCCCACGCCGAGCTGGGCGTCCCAGTTTGCCCAACCGTCGCTCAAGTCCGCCTGCTTGTGCTGGACGAAGCCCGCCTCCGGCGACCAGGTCGCGAAGCCGCCGAGCAGGTCCATCACGCCGACGGTGCCCGTCGCCGGGTCGACCGCGGCGTCGAGGCCGTAGAGGGCGAAGGTCGTGTCGTCGTTGATGTCCCACTCCCACTCGGCCAGCACGGTGGCCTCACCGCCCGGGTCGATGCGGTGCAGCGCCCCGGGCGTCAGCGCGACGAGGTGCCCAGCCGGGTGCCAGGCGAGCCCGCGCACGATGGGGCCAAACCAATAGAAGCGCTGGTCCATCGGGTCCCCGCCCTCTTCGTAGGCCGGGTCCGTGAAGGTGGCGAGGGGGACGCAGGTGCCGTCGGCCTCCACCCGGGCGACCGTGGCGGCGGCGTACTCGAAGGACGGCGCCCCGGCGCTGATGTTGTAGAACCAGGGCGCGCCCACGACGTAGACGGCGCCGTCCGGTGCCAACGCGACATCGTAGGGAACCAGCTCACAGTCGAGGCGCACCGTGTCCTCTTCGCGGCCCACCGTGTCGAAGAACACGAGCGCCCCGCCGACCGGGTCGTACTGCTCGGTGGCGACCACCCCGGCCCACCGCTCGTCCACCCGGCCGTCGCAGTCGTTGTCCTTGCTGTCCCCGTCGTCTTCTTCGCGGGCCGGGTTGACCCCGATGTCGGCGTCGTCGCAGTCTCCCTCCTCCACGGAGAAGCCGTCGCCGTCCGCGTCGGTGTCCGCGTCGGTGTCCGCGTCGGTGTCCGCGTCGGCGTCGGTGTCCGCGTCGGCCTCCGCGCCGGTGTCGGCCGGGGGGACGCCGACCCCCGTCTTCTGGGTGCACGAGAACAGGAGCGGCAGGAGCAGGGCGCGCATGGACGGGACCTCGCGCCAAATCGTAGCCGACCGGGCGGCGCGGTGGCGAGGCCCGATTACGCTCCCGCCGATGACGGGCACGGGCTGGCTGTTCGCGGGCGTGGCGGTGGCGCTGGATCTCGGCGGCCCGCCCCTCGACGATCGCGCGTTCGCCGCGCTGGTGGCCGGCTTGCTGCGGGCGGGCGGCTGCGCGGCCGAGGCCACGGAGCCCGCCCCCGCCGTGCGCGTGCGCTGTGCGGGGGGCAGCGAGGCCGCGGTGGACCTGGGGCTCGCGCACCGGCGCTTCGTGGACGACGCCGCGGGCCGAGACGCCACGGTGCGCGCGGCGGTGGAGGCCGCCCGCCGCGCGTCGGCGCCGTCGGGCGGGCTGGACCCGCGCACGATCTACCCGCTGGTGCGCGAGGCCGTCTGGCTCGACGCGCAGGCCGTCACGCTGGCCCGGCGCGGCGACGCGCTGCCCCACGAACGCCTCGGCGAACACCTCGTGGTCGTCTACGCCGCGGAGGCGGGCGACCAGCGGCGCATCCTCACCGCCGCAGACCTCCCGGCCCTCGGCACCAACGCCCACGGGCTGCGCTACCTCGCCCGGGCCAACCTTCGCCGCGCCGCCCCGGCCCCGCGCGCCCGCGGCACCGACCCCCAGCAGCTCGAAGGCGACGCCGAGCACGACGCCGCCCTGCTGCTGCTGCCGGAGTCCTGGCCGGGCGCTCTCTTCCCGCCGCGCGGGGACCTCTACGCCCTCGCTCTCGCGCCGGACCTGCTCGTGGTGTCCACGGAGGGGCCAGCGCCGCTGCGCGCGGTGGCCCAGGCGAACGCGGCGGCCCGGAGCCTGCCGGTCGCCGTGCTGCGATGGTCCGAGGGCGGCTGGGTGGACGCCCCCGCGCTCAGCGCAAGCGGACCCCCGCCGCCCCGTGCGCCGCCGCCACCGCGTCCACCAGCGCCCGCACCTTCTCGTTGAGCGTGTCCGCCGTGAAGCCGGCCGGCGGCTGCTCGACGCGCAGCCGGTAGGTGACCGTGCGCACCGGTGCGCCCGCGGCGTCGGTGTGGTCGTAGGTGTCCACCGGGTCTGCCGCGTCCAGCCAGCCGGCACCGGCGCTGCGCAGCGTGCCGGCGACCTCCTGGGCGCCAAAGCCCCAGGGCAGCGTGAAGGCCAGCGCCCGCTCCATCGCCTGCGTGGCGGCCGGATCCCGGAAGCGCGGCGGCTGCGGCGCGGCGTCGAGCAGGGAGGCGTCCAGCTCGACGTAGACCGGCCGCTCCTTCTTGACCTTGAAGGCCCGCAGCACACGCGGGTGCGCCTCGCCGAAGGTGCCGACCAGCACGCCATCGAGAAAGACGCCGGCCGCACGCGTGGGGTGCAGCACGGCGGCCAGCGGGGCATCGGCCGGCAGAGGGCCCACCGCCAGCGGCAGGCGCAAGGACACGCCGATCTCTTCGATCAGCCCCTTGACGAAGAAGACATCGGCCGGGCGGGGCGGCGGCCCCCAGCCCCGCGGGCGCTCGTCGCCCACCACGACGCCCCAGCAGAAGCGGCGCTCGGTGCAGGGCGGCTCCGTGGGCCCGCGCGGCAGTAGCGGGTCTGCCCCGGGCACGGGATGGAAGCTGCGCGTCCACTCGAACAGCCGGACCTCGGCGACCTTAAAGCGAAGATTGGCCGCCACCGCCTCGATGGCCTGGGCGAAGCCGTTGGTCTTGAGCAGGGAGTAGGCGCGGTCCAGCGCGTTGCGCGTCTCGACGTGGGCGAGCAGCGGGTGGCCGGCCGGCAGGCCCAGCGCCTCGTCGAGCGCGCGCGCGTGGAAGCCGTCCGTGAAGACCTCGTGGAAGCCCGCCGCGAGAAAGACGGCGTCTACCGCGTCCTTCGCCACATCGGCGGCCGACGGCAGCGCGCCCATGTCCACCGCCGGCAGCGTGGTGGGGATGGCGTTGTAGCCGATGGACTTCGCCAGCTCTTCGTAGACGTCGGCCGCATGCTCGACGTCCCAGAGCCGCCACGTCGGCACCCGCAGCACCAGCGCTTCCGCCGCGCGGTCTGCCGGGGTGCCTTGCTCGACGAAGCCCGCGCGGCCCAGCCGGGCGGCCATGTCGTCGAAGCGCAAGTCCACCCCGAGGAAGCGCCGCGCCGAAGCGACGTCCACGCGCAGCACCCGCGCCGGGTCCTGCCAGGCGCCGGCCACCGTCGTCGGGCCGCCGCGCCGCCAGCCGCAGCCTTCGAGCAGGCGCACCACGCGCCCCGCGCCGACGAGGGCCCGCGCCGGATCTGCCCCCCGCTCGAAGCGCGCGGTGCTGTCGGTGTGGATGCCGAGGGCCCGGCTGGCGAGGCGGACCTTCACCGGGTCGAAGCAGGCGCTCTCGAGCAGCAGGCGCGTCGTCGCCGCGGTGGTCTTGCTCTCTTCGCAGCCGATGACCCCCGCGACGGCGAGGACCTTCTCGTCGTCGGCGATGACCAGCGTGCCCGCCGGCAGCTCCACCGGGCCCGGCCGGAACAGCGGCCACGCGCGCTCGCCCGCCACGCTCTCGCGCACCCGCACGACGCCGCGCACCGTGTCGGCGTCGAAGGCGTGCGTGGGCTGGCCCAGCTCGAGGTTGGCGAGGTTCGTCGCGTCCACCGCCGCGCCGATGCCGTCGATGCCGGAGGCCACGAGCGGCGCCGCATCCTCGGCGGACAGCGGAGCCTCGGCCCCCGACCGGGTGAGCAGGGTCAAGGTGTAGACCAGCGCTCCGGGCGTCTCCACGACCGCCGCCGGCCCCGGGCCCACCTCCAACGCGACCACGGGCGGCGTGCGCAGCGGCGCCCCGGTGCGCAGCGACACCTCACGGGCCACGCCGTCGTAGCAGTGGTGGTCCCCCCGGTTGGCGAGCAGCTCGACCGTGAACAGCTCGCCGTCGGCCCGCTTGACCTCCACGCCCACGTCGTCGAGCAGATCGCGCACCTCGTCGGCGGCGGGCGGCAGGGCGACGAAGCGCCGCAGCACGGACAGGGAGATCTTCACGCCACACCTCCGCGCATCAGCGCGTCGAACACCCGCACATCCTGCTCGTACAAGCTCCGCACCCGGCCGATGCCCGCCCGCTGCGCCGCCATGCGCGTCGTGCCGAGGCCGAAGGCGATGCCGCTCACCTCGGCCGGGTCGTAGCCGAAGCCCGCGAAGACCTTGGGGTGAATCATGCCCGCGCCGAGGATCGTCACCCAGCCGGCGCCGTGACAGGCCTCGCACGCCGCGCCATCCACCACCCGGGCCCCGCCGCACACGGCGCAGCAGAGGTCCACCCCCACCGAGGGCTCGGTGTAGGGGTAGAACTTGGGCTTAAACCGAATGCGATGCGCGCCGTACAGCTCCCGCGCCAAGAACGCGAGCAGGCCCTTGAGGTCCGCGAAGGTGAGGCCGCGGTCCACCCAGATGCCCTCGAACTGGTGGAACATCGCGAGGTGCGTCGCGTCCACCGCCTCGTTGCGGTACACGCGGCCCATCGACGCCACCCGCACCGGCGGGGCCGGCCGCGCCTCCAGCACCCGCGCCTGCACCGTCGTCGTGTGCGAGCGCAGCAGCCAGCCGCCGTCCACCCAGAAGGTGTCCTGCATGTCCCGGGCCGGGTGGTGCTTCGGGATGTTCAGCGCGTCGAAGTTGTAGAGTGGATGCTCCACCTCGGGGCCGTCCACCCACGAGAACCCGAGCCGCCGCAGCGTGTCCATGCAGCGGCGCTCCACCTCGGTGAGCGGGTGCCGCAGCCCGCGCCGCGGCGCGAGGCCGGGCAGCCCGAGGTCCACCCACTCCCGGGCGACCTGCGCGGCCTCCGCCGCCGCCTCCAGGGCCGCCGCCCGCGCGAGGAGCTGCTCTTCCACACGGGCTTCGGCCGCTTGCACCCGCTGGGCGACCGCCGGCCGCTCCTCTGGCGGCACGTCCTTGAGGGCGCGCAGCGCGTCCTTGAGCGCGCTCTTTTTGCCGGTGTAACGCCGGCGAAGCTCGTCGATGGCCGCGAGGTCCGATGCGGCGGCGAGCTCGGCTTCGAAGGCGGCGATGAGCGCGTCGAGGGTCATGGCGGGGCTCTCCCGAGGACCGCCCGCATAACCGGCCCTGCCCGCGCCCGCGCCGCGCGCCCGCGGGTTAGACCCCGCCCCCGCCGAGGTCCCCATGCTCGAAGATCTCCGTCAGACCCGCATCGACAAGCAGGCCGCCCTCGCCGCCGACGGCGTGCATCCCCACCCGGACCGCTTCCCCACCACGCACGACCTCGCGGCCGCCGCCGCGCTGCCCGAAGGCAGCACGGTGCGCGTGGCCGGGCGCATCGTCGGCGTGCGCTCCATGGGCAAGCTCTCCTTTGCCCACCTGCAGGACTTGCACGGCACGCTCCAGGTCGCCCTGTCCCGCGACGGCCTGGACGCCGACCCGGAGCTCTCCAAGGCGCAGTACCAGCGCTTCGCCAAGCGGGTGGACCGCTGGGACTTCATCGGCGTCGAGGGAGAGCTTTTCCGCACCAAGACGGGCGAGATCACCGTGCAAGTGCGGTCCTGGTCCTTCCTCGGCAAGGCGCTGCAGCCCCCGGCCGACAAATGGAAGGGCCAGCGCAACACCGAGATGAACTGGCGCCGCCGCTACGTGGACCTCCTCGCGAACGCCGAGTCCCGGGCCCGCTTCCGCGTGCGCGGCCGCGTCATCCGCGCGCTGCGCGCCCACCTCGACGCCCACGGCTTCGACGAGGTGGACACCCCGGTCCTCTGCAACCAGGCCAGCGGCGCCCTCGCCCGCCCCTTCACCAGCCACCACAACGCGCTGGACATGGAGGTCGTGCTCCGCATCGCCCCCGAGACCTACCTCAAGCGCTGCGTCGTCGCCGGCTACAACCGGGTCTACGAGTTCGCCCGTTGCTTCCGCAACGAAGGCTGGGCCCCGTCGCACCTCCAAGAGTTCACCATGCTGGAGTTCTACGCCTCCTACTGGAACTACGAGGACAACATGGCCTTCACGGAGGGCCTCATCCGCCATGTCGTCCAGGAGGCCACCGGCGGCCTCGTCGTGCAGCGCGGCGACACCGAGATCGACTTCGGCCAGCCCTGGCCCCGCATCTCCTTGCGCGACCTCATCCTCCAGCACGCCGCCATCGACATCGACGCCCACCCCACCGCCGACTCCCTGCGCGCCGCCATCGCCGCCGCCGGCGTCGAGCTCGAGCGCCCCGAGGCCGGCCGCGGCTCCCTCATCGACCAGCTCTACAAGCGCACCGCGCGCCCCAAGCTCATCCAGCCCACCTTCGTCATCCGCCACCCGATCGACCTCTCCCCCCTCGCCCGCCGCTCGGACGACAACCCCTCCGTGGCCGACCGCTTCCAGCTCGTCGTCGACACCTGGGAGCTGCTCAACGCCTACTCGGAGCTGGTGGATCCGCTGGATCAACGCGCCCGCCTCGAAGAGCAGGCCCGCCTGCGCGCCGACGGGGACGACGAGGCGATGCCCCTCGACGACGACTACCTCCTCGCGATGGAGCACGGCATGCCGCCCATCAGCGGCTGGGGCATGGGCATCGAGCGCTTCGTCGCCCTGCTCACCAACGCGCCCAACCTGCGGGACGTCGTGCTGTTCCCGCTCATGCGCAAGGAGCTCCCCGGCGAGGAGGCCGAGGCCGCGGCCGAGGACACCGCCGCCGAGTGAGCCCTCATTCACCGTGAGTCTCCCCTCACAGTGAGTTTTCATCATGGGGCAGAGAGGGGGCGCGCCCCCTCTCCGCAACGCCTCTCCCCCTCCCGCCGCGGGCCCGCCCCCGCCGGCGCCGGGGCTCAGGCCTCTTCGCCCACCACCGGCCGCATCATCGGGGCCACCAGCGCGCCGATGTCCTCGCCCCGCGCCCGCCCCATGAGCGTGAGGTCCAGGATGATGTGGTTGGTCGCCAGGTCCACGATCGACGGGTTCGTCGTCCAGACCGCGTGGTTGTCCACGCCCGGCTCGGCCCCGCCGATGAGCGCCTCGCGGCGGTCCACCACCAGCACCACCTTGTGGGCCCAGCGGGCGCGCTGGGCGTCCTGCTCGGCGCTGTCCGCGTAGACGGCGAAGCCCGCGGGCGGGGTGCCCAGGCGGGCCGGGCTGTGCAGCACCCGGTGGCCGACGCCGGCGGGGAGCCCGTCCAACGCCGGCAGCAGCGCCTCCACCTCGCGGGGCCACGCCGAGAGCCACACGGTGCGCCGGGCGCCGGCGAGGCTGCGCGCCGCCCGGGCCAGCACCTCATCGTAGCGGGACAAGGTCCACACCGGCTCCGGGCGCTCCCGCCGGCCCAGGCGGGCCAAGGCCTCGCGCGCGGCCGAGAAGCGGCCGTCGGTCGCCTTTTGCTGCTCCGCGAGGAAGCGCGCCGGGTCGATCGGAACGAAGACGACCGGCTCTTCCCCGCGCGGGAACACGGCCCCCCGCGACTCGAGCTGCCGCAGGACGGTGTACACCGCGCTGCGGGGAATGCCGGAGCGCGCCGCCACCTCGTAGCCCGTGAGCCCCGTCCCCTCCTCGTCTTCGAGCAGGGTGACCCAGGCCCGCGCCTCGTTGGGCGTGAGGCCGAGGGCTTCGAGGGCCTGGACGGCGGGCGGAGCGACGGGGCGCGGGGTGCGTTGGCGGGGCATGGGTGCAGTGTACTCCGGGTTCAGCGGCGCCCGTCGAGGCCGACGGCGAGGCCCCAGGCCGGCCCGGCGTCGGTCCAGGCGCCCCAGGCCTCCACGGGCGCGCGCAGGTGGCGGCCGACGCCGAACTCCCAGCCGGCGGTGGCGCGGGCGCCCACCGCGGTCGGCACCACGGCGAGCACGCCGAGGCCCGCGCGGGGCCCGGCGCCGGTGGGGCCCACGCGCAGCCCTGCTTCCACGGGGAACAGGAGCGGAGAGACCCAGTCGGAGTAGAGGTAGTAATCACGATTTCCGCGCCAGACGCCGGCAGACACCGCCCCGCGCAGCCACGCGGGCCCGCCCACCGGCACCGCGGCCTCCACCGCGAGCGTCGCGTGGTCGCGCCCGGCGAAGGCGCCGTAGCCGGCCCGCAGGCCGACGCGCAGGCGATCCGCGGCGGGCAAGGGGCGCAGGCCCGACGGCGGCAGGGCGCCGGTGTACTGGCCGGAGCGAAGGTCCAGCCACAGCTCTTGCGCGGGGTGGGCGGCGCCCTCCGGCCCCCGCAGCACCGCGCCACCCCCCGCCGGCGCTGCGTCGCCGGCGGGCCCCACCCGCACGAGGCGCAGCGCATCCACGCCGCGGGAGGCCGCCGCTGCGCGCAAGGGCGCAGGGTCTGGAGGCGAGAGGTCCGGGCGGGCGAAGGCCGCCGCGAACGCCGTGTCCAGGGTGGTGCCCGCGGGCGGCGCTTCGAGGCGCAGCGGCGCGCCGCCGTCTCCCGGCACCCCCACCTCCCGGGCCACCGCCGACGCAGCGCCCGGCCGCTGCAGGACGAGGCGGTGCGGCCCCGGGCGCAGCCACAGCGCGTCCTCGCCCGCCGCGGCCCGCCGCACGAAGGGCCCGCCGTCCACCGACACGTCCACCGGGGCGGGGACCGCCACCCGCACCGCCACCGGCGCGGGCAGGTCCGCCGCCGCGCCAAGCAGCGCGGCCAGGGCCTCGGCGGAGACCGGAGGCAGATCCACCAGTTGCCCGTCCAAGCGGACGGCGAGCGCGGCGGCGCGGCGTGCGGCCCCCGCACGGTCTCCCGCGCGGAGATCCGCCTCCACCGCCCAGGCCCACGCGACGGCCTCCCGCG
>JBEIVK010000855.1:0-1878 GCA_040373935.1 Alphaproteobacteria bacterium | reverse complement strand
CGGCGGCGGCGTCGGTGGCGAGTGCGAGCAGGCGCTGGAGGAGGGCCTGGAGGGCGTCGGCGCGGGCGGGGTGGTGGATGGGGCCGGTGGCGTCGACGAGGGTGGCGCTGGTGTCGAGGGCGCCGAGGGCGTTGGCGAAGACGAGGGCGGAGCGGGTGCGGCGGCGCTGGGCGTCGGCGATGGCGTGGAGGGCGTCGGGCGGGGTGCCGGGCGGCGCGGCCTTGAAGCTGACGATGGTGAGGGCGGGGGACCAGTGGGCGAGCTGGTTGAGGATGTTGGGCGTGGGCCGCAGGGTGAGGGTGAGGGTGGGCTGGCCGCTGGGGATTTTGCCGGAAGGGTCGCCGTCGAGCTCGTAGTCGCCGACGGCGGCGGCGTGGACGACGAGGCCGGCGGGGTGGGCGTGGACCCAGGCGCGCATGCGGGCTTCGAGGTCGCGCGTGGAGGTGAAGGGGCCGGCCTGGAGCGGGGGCGCGGTGGGGCCGAGGCGGAGGAGGGCCTCGGGGCTGCCGAGGACGGTGGTGGGGAGGCCGGCGGCGGCGAGGCCGCGGGCGAGGGTGACGCCGGTGGCCCCAGTGCTGTTGGCGGTGATGGACCGCATGGCGTCGAGGGGGTTGCGGGTGGCGCCGCAGGTGAGGAGGACGGGGCGCATGGGGCCTCGGGCTTGCGGAGGGCGGGGTGTTTCCGGTAGCGTGGAGGGATGCACTCGACCACCAGCCCCCCCTCCGCCGCCGCGACCCGCTCCACCCCGCCGTCCTGGGCGGCGCTGTTCGGGGAGGCGCCGGGGACGGGGCTGGTGCTGGGCAGCGGCATGGGCGGCGTGCTGGACGCGCTGGACGCGGTGGAGTGGGCGGGGAGCCACGGGGATCTGGGTCTGCCGGGGCCGCGGGTGGCGGGGCATGGCGGTCGCGCGGTGGTGGGGCGGCTCGGGGGCTGCCGGGTGCTGGCGCTGGCGGGGCGGGTGCACCCCTACGAGGGGCGGCCGGACGACGAGGTGGCGGGGGCGGTGCGGGCGATGGCCCGCGCGGGGATGCGGCGGGTGGTGTTGACGAGCGCCGTGGGGGGGCTGGTGAAGGAGCTGGTGCCGGGGGCGCTGGTGCGGGTGACGGACCACCTGAACTTCTCCGGCTGCAACCCGCTGCGCGGCCTGCCGAGCCTGGATCTGGGGCCGTCGTTCCCGGACTTGGCGGGGATGTACGAGGGGCCGCTGGCGCGGGCGATGGACAAGGCGGCGGTGCTGGGGCGGGTGGGGCTGCGGCGCGGGGTCTACGCGTGCATGCCGGGCCCGAGCTACGAGTCGCCGGCGGAGGTGCGCTGGCTGGCGGGGCTGGGCGCGCTGGTGGTGGGGATGTCGCTGGCGCCGGAGGCCATCGCGGCGCGGCAGGCGGGGCTGGAGGTGGTGGGGCTCGCGGTGGTGGCGAACGCGGCGGCCGGTCTGTGGGACGAGCCGCTGCGCCACGAGGACGTGACGGCGGCGATGGGCGCGGCGGCCGGGGCGGTGGCGGGGCTGTTGGAGGCGTCGCTGCGGCTGTGTCCGGCCTGACGGCGGTGTCCGGCCTGACGGCGGTGTCCGGCCGCGCGGCGGTGTCCGGCGGGCGGCTCACGGTGCTGCTCCTGCCGGGCATCGGCGGGGACGCGGCGGAGTGGGGTCCGGTGGCGGCGCGGCTGGACGGGCGCCTCGACGGCCGGCTCTGCGTGGAGGCGCGCGGGCTGCCGGTCGGGCCGGACAGCGTGGACGGGCTGGCGGCGGCGGTGGCGATGCCGGCGGGGCCGGTGCTGCTGGTCGGGCTGAGCCTGGGCGCGCTGGTCGGGCGGGCGCTCCGGGGGCGGCCCGGCGTGGTGGGGCTGGTGGGCCTGGGCGCGCTGCCGGGGCCGGCGCGG
>JBEIVK010000267.1:0-5554 GCA_040373935.1 Alphaproteobacteria bacterium | reverse complement strand
CGTGCAGGGCTGCATGGGGGTCGGACAGTGTGTCCGGGGGTCGTGCATGGCTGCGGAGGGTGTGGACGGCGGAAGGTTGGGGGGCGTGGCCCTTGGGCCGCGCCGGTGTTCCGAACGCGCTGCACCGGGCGCTGGGTGCTGCAGATTCGGAACACGGCGGGCCTGCGCGGCCCCATCGCGCTGTCGCTGCGACGGGTGCTTTGCAGTAAACCGAAGCCAGGGTTAGGTTCGTTGCATGACGGCCCCCGACTGGCCCGCGCTCCTGCGCCTCGCCGTGGCGCAGGCAGGCTACCTCACCACCGCGGACGCGGCGGCGCTCGGCTTCTCGCCCGAGCTGCTCATCCACCACGTGGGCGCAGGCCGCCTCTCGCGTGCGCGGCGCGGCGTCTACCGGGTGGAGCACCTCCCCCCAGCCACCGATGAGGATCTCGTGGTCCTGTGGCTGTGGTCGCGGCGGCGCGGCGTGTTCAGTCACCGCAGCGCGCTGGCGCTCCACCAGCTCTCCGATGTGCTGCCGGCTCAGGTGGACCTCACCCTCCCCGCTGCGGACGCGCGGCGCCGCCTGCGGGTTCCTGCGGGGGTGCGGCTGCACCATGGCGACGTGGCGGCGTCGGAGCGGGTCTGGGTCGGTCATGTCCCGGTCACCTCCGTCTTGCGCACCCTGCAGGACTGCGCGGCGCTCCCCCTCGCCCCGGACCTCCTGGCCCAGGCCATCGCCGAGGCGGGCGCGCGGGGCTTGGCGTCCGCGGGAGAGCTGCGCGCGGTCGTGCGGGACGGCGGTCGCTGATGCCTGTCTTTGCCTCCCCTGCCGCGCTCAAGGCATCCTTGGAGAGCCGGTTGCGCCTGCGCGCACAGGCGACGGGCCGCGACCTCCAGCGCCTTCGTCAGCTCGTCGTCTACGACCGATTCCTCGCCCGGGTGTTCGCCGAAGGCGCGGCCGACGTCGTGCTGAAGGGCGGCCTCGCGTTGGAGCTTCGCAGCGAGCGCGCCCGCGCCACCAAGGACGTGGACTTGCGGCTGGTGGGCGCGCCGGACGCCGCGCTGGCGCGGCTGCAAGCCTGCGGGCGCCTCGACCTCGGCGATTTCCTCCACTTCGAGGTGCGCGTGGATGACCGGCACCCCACGATCGAGGCGGACGGCCTCCGGTACGAGGGGCGGCGTTTCCGCGCGCAGGCCATGCTCGCGGGCCAGATCTACGGCTGGCCGTTCGGGGTGGATGTTGCCTTCGCCGAGCCGCTGGTGGCCCCGCCCGAGGCGCTCCTCGGCGACCCGTGGCTGGACTTCCTCGGGCTTCCCCCCACGCCGGTGTGGGCCTACCCACTCACGGTGCACATCGCCGAGAAGCTTCACGCTTACACCCTTCCCCGCCCACGGCCCAACTCGCGGGTGAAAGACCTGCCGGACATCGCCTTGCTCGCGCAGACCCGCGGCATCGACGCGGCTGCGCTTCGGGGAGCGCTGGAGGCCACCTTCGCTCACCGGGCCACCCATCCGCTCCCGGCGGCCCTCCCAGACCCACCGGACTTCTGGGCGGCGCCCTACCGGGAGGTGGCGCGCGCCGACCGGCTGCCCTGGTCGTCGATCGAGGTCCTGCTCCTGGCGGTCCGAGGCTTCTTGGAGCCCGTGCTCGGGGCGGAGACGGGCATCTGGGACCCGGCGGATTGGCGATGGCGGCGCGCCGCCCCGGGGGCGAGCCCCCCGTAGCCCGCAGCAACCCGGCGCCCCCCGCGCCCGGCCGCCCGCGGCGGCGGATCCCCCAACCGCACCGCCCGGGATCCGCGGCGGGAGGCGCCGGGGGAGCGTTGCGAGGGGGCCCGGCGAGGGCCCCCTTGCCCCCTGAACAGGCCGGCCTGGACGAGAGGGGGCCGTGGGGCAGGGCTGTGGCGCAGGGCTGTGCGCTCGCTCCGTCGCCGGACGCCCGCCGTCCCGCCCCCGCGGCGCCGCTTGCCCGTCGGGGCGCCCGCCGCTACGCCCCCGGGGGCGCGTCGTCGCGCGAGGAGGGACCGATGCGAAGGGCCGTGCTGGGCGCGCTGTGGGCGGGTGTGGGGTGCGCGAAGCCAACGCCGTCGGCGGGGCCGGCCGAGGCGGCTGCGCCCTCCACCTCCGTGCCGGTGCGGCGCGTGCCCGCGGGGACCTACGAGGTGGGGTGTACGGCGGGGCAGCGGGGCTGCCTCGGCAGCGAGCGGCCGAGCCACACGGTGACGCTGACGCGGTCGGTGTGGGTGATGGAGACGGAGGTGACGCAGGGGCTGTGGCAGTCGGTGATGGGGAGCAACCCGGCGCAGTTCAGCGGCTGTGGCGCGGAGTGCCCGGTCGAGAACGTGAGCTGGGTGGACGCGACGCGCTTCGCGAACGCCCTGTCGGCGCGGGACGGGCTGGAGGCCTGCTACGCGGGTTCGGGGGCCGAGGTGTCGTGGCCCAAGGGCGTGGCCTGCACGGGGTGGCGGCTCCCGACGGAGGCGGAGTGGGAGGTGGCGGCCCGGGGCGGGGCGGACACCCTGTACGCGGGCGGCGGGGAGCTGGCCGCGGTGGGCTGGACCGGCCAGACCAGCGGGCGCGTCACCCACCCGGTCAAGCAGAAGGCGGCGAACGGCTACGGGCTCTACGACATGAGCGGGAACGTGTGGGAGTGGGTGTGGGATGGGCACGCCCCGTACAGCAGCGGGGCCCAGGTGGACCCCGTGGGCCCCCCGTCGGCGGCCGAGCGCGCCTTCCGGGGTGGCAGCTGGATGGATGTCGCCCCTTACGCCCGCGTCTCCTTCCGCGGCAGCCGCGCGCCCACCGCGCACCTCGGCAACCTCGGCCTCCGGCTCGTCCTGACCGCGCCCTGATCGCGCGCCCGCGCCCGGGGGCCCGCGGCGGGAGGCGCCGGGGGAGCGTTGCGAGGGGGCCCGGCGAGGGCCCCCTTGCCCCCTGAAAAGGCCGGCCTGGACGAGAGGGGGCCGCGGTACGGGCCGCGCGGGGGCCCGGGTGTGCGATCCTGGGGCTGCGGGGGGTTGCGCATGGGCGGGCTGGCGGTGGTGGCGGGGGTGCGGGCGCTGGTGTCGCCGGGGCTCTATCTGCGGGTGGGGCTGGGGCTCGGCGTGGCGAAGTACGCGCTGGATCTGGCGCTGATCTACGCGGTGACGGGGAAGTGGCTGTCTCCGCTGGCCTACCTGGCGCCGTTGGCGACGCTGCGGGGGCCGCTGCTGAACGACGCGCCGGACGGGCTCTTGGTGGCGCTGGTGGTGTTGACGCTGCCCTTCGCGTGGGTGGGCGCGAGCATGTCGGTGCGGCGGGCGCGGGACGCGGGGCTGCCGGCGGCGGCGGGGCTGGTGTTCTTCGTGCCGCTGCTGAACTACCTGGGCTTCGCGCTGTTGGCCTTGGCGCCGTCGCGGCCGGCGGCGGTGGGGCCGGGCGGTGCCGGGGCGCCGCTGGCGGGCGGGGACCGGGTGGTGTGGTCGGCCTTGGTGTCGGTGGCGGCGGCGATCGCGCTGGGCTTTGGCGTGCTGGGCCTCGCGGTCTACGGCCTCGGGGAGTACGGCGGCACGCTCTTCGTGGGGGCGCCGTTCGGGATGGGGCTGCTGGGCGGGTTCCTGCTCAACCTGCGGGGGGACCGCGGGTGGCTGGCGACGGCGGCGCAGGGCGCGCTGTCGGTGGGCATCCTGGGCGGGCTGATGCTGCTGTTCGCGCTGGAGGGGCTGATCTGCCTGGCGATGGCGGCGCCCCTGGGGCTGGTGCTGAGCGTGGGCGGGGCGCTGCTGGGCCGGGCGCTGGCGGGGGTGGAGGCGCGGCGGCCGCTGCTGACGAGCCTGGGGCTGCTGCCGGTGCTGGCGGTGGTGGAGCCGCCGCCGGGCGGCGGGGCGGTGCACCCGGTGACGACGGCGGTGGAGGTGGACGCGCCGCCGGAGGCGGTGTGGGACGTCGTGGTGGCCTTCCCGGAGATCCCGTCGGAGGTGCTGCCGCCCTGGTACTTCCGCGCGGGGGTGGCCTACCCGATCCGCGCGCGCATCGAGGGCGCGGGGCCGGGGGCGGTGCGCTACTGCGAGTTCTCGACGGGGCCCTTCGTGGAGCCGGTGACGGTGTGGGACCCGCCGCGGCACCTCGCCTTCGACGTGGTGGACAGCCCGCCGACGATGTTCGAGCTGTCGCCGTGGGACACGGTGTTCGCCCCGCACCTCGACGGGGCCTTGCAGAGCCAGCGCGGGGAGTTCCGGCTGGAGCCGCTGCCGGGCGGGCGGACGCGCCTCGTGGGGACGACGTGGTACCGCTTCGACATGGCGCCGACGGCCTACTGGACGCTGTGGTCGGACGCCATCATCCACGCGATCCACGTGCGGGTGTTGTCGCACATCGCGGGGGTGGCGGAGGGGCGGTGAGCGGCGGGCGGGGGTAGGCTGGGGCAACCCTGGAGGTCCCGATGCCCCATCCGTCCTGTGCGCTCCCGGCCGTGCTCGCTGCCTTGGCGGGGGAGGCGCCGGCCCCGCACCCGGCGGCGCTGGTGGCCCCGGCCGGGGTCGGCGTGGCGGCGGCGGTGTGGCCGGCGCCGCCGGACAGCAAGCCCATCTACGGCGGGCCCATCGGGCCGCGGGTGGACACGGCGAACTTCACCGTGCAGTGGGTGGAGGGGCAGGCGACGGAGGCGCAGGGCGCGGCGGCGGCGGCGGCCTTGGAGGAGGCGTGGGCGGCGCTGGTGGCGGAGGGGGGCTGGCCGGGGCCGGTGTCCTCGGACACCTACCTGTTGTGGGTCATCTTGGACCCGTCCCTGGGCGGGACGGGCTTCACGACGGTCTACTTCACCGACGAGTACCCGGGCGGCTACCCGGTGATGTACCTGAACCCCACCTGGGCGGACAACGGGGACTTCTGGGCGAGCCTGGCGGCGCACGAGTTCGCGCACGCGGTGCAGTTCGGGATGCGCGCCTGGGCGGGGACGGGCGCGGAGAGCTGGTACTGGGAGGCGAGCGCCGAGTGGGCGGCGGAGCGCGCGGTGCCGCCGCGGGACACCTACGCCTGGTCGAGCGAGTGGTTCGGCAGCCAGCCGCAGCTCCGCTACGACAGCATGGAGAACTACCACCAGTACGGCATGTTCTTCGTGAACGCCTACGCCGAGGAGGCGCTGGACCCGGAGGCGATGCGCGGGGCCTGGGAGGCCGGGGCGGCGGCGCCCGGGGCGGACTGGGCGGCGCTGCTGTCGGGGGTCGTGGGCGCGGCGCCGGAGGCGCTGTGGGCGGAGGCGGCGGCGGCGTACGCGGCGGGGGCGCTGCGCGAGAGCCGGCTTTACGCGCCGATCGCGGAGATGGGCGCGCTGGCGGAGGGCGCGGCGGGCACGCTGCCGCGGTTGGGGGTGCACGCGTGGGCCGTGGAGGCGGACGCGCGGGTGGAGGCCGAGGGGCCGGTGTGGCTGGGCGGGCCGGCGGGGGTGGGCCCGGCGGTGGAGGTCCTGGCCGGAGAGACGCTGGTGGTGGTGGGGGCGACGGACGACGCGGCCTACACGCTGCGGGTGGGGCCGCCGGGCGGCGGCGCGGACACGGGCGGCGTGGGCGGCGACGCGGGGGGCGGCGGCGGGGACGGT